>JAQTXO010000374.1 GCA_028688765.1 Acidiphilium sp.
GCGGGGACACAACCGATCGCCCATGTCGATGCGGAGGCACCGCCCTGTCTGTTGCTCACCGGCGCGAAGGACCGATTGGTGTTGCCTTCGAACACCGCCTCGCTGGCGGCGAAGTTGCGGGCGGCGGGGGCGGTGGTGGAGACGCGGATCTATCCGGGGATCGGTCATATCAGAATTCTGCTCGCCTGCCTGCCACCGCTGCGGTTCACGATACCGCTGCTCGACGACATCGGCTCGTTCATCCGCCAGACGGTGGAGATGCGGCAGCGGGTCGAGCCGGTCGGGGCGCGGCGCGATATGGCGGGGCGGACCAATCCGGGCTAACCTGTTTCGATGAGCGAGACAGATGATATTCTCTACCTTGGTGGCCGGCGGTATTCCTCGTGGTCGATGCGTGGATGGCTGGCGGTGGCAATGGCCGGGATCGAGGTCGAGGAGCGGGTGATCCCGCTGAACGGTGGGGCGACGCCGGCGATCAAGGCGGTTTCACCTTCGGGTCTGGTGCCGTGCCTCGAACATCGGGGGGCTTTGATATGGGACAGTCTCGCGATCCTGGAATATGCCGCCGAGTTCAAGCCGGAGATCTGGCCGGGCCAGCGGATCGCGCGGGCACATGCGCGGGCGATCAGTGCGGAAATGCATAGCGGGTTTCGCGAGTTGCGGATGGCGATGCCGATGAACTGCTGCCGCCATGCGCCGGGAGGCAGTCGGAATCCGGGGGTGCTTGACGATATCGGGCGGATCGAGGCGATCTGGGCCGGGACGCGCTCGCGATTCGGAGCCGGCGGTGATTTTCTGTTCGGGGCGGATTTTACCGGGGCGGATATCATGTTCGCGCCGGTCGCGTCGCGGTTTCTGACCTATGATCCGCCGTTGAGCGACGCTTCGCGTGCCTATATCGCCGCGGTGCGGGCGCATAAGCTCGTGGCGGCGTGGTACGAGGCGGCGGCGGCGGAGCCAGACTCCTGGAAACTCGAAAAATATGAGGCTGTGGAATGATTGCGACTCCCACCACTAAATCGGCCGCCCGGCTGTTGCGCGGGGCGGGTCTGGCTCTGGGGCTCGGCCTGGCCATGACCGCGACGGCGGCGGCGCAGACGAAGATGCCGGGAACCCAGGTGTCGCCGCTCGGGGTGGTGGTGGATCATGGCTGGACCACACTGACCACCGAAGCGGGGAATTCGACGGAGGGGTATTTCCGGATCGATAACGCGGGGACCACGCCGGATACGCTGCTTTCGACGAGTTGCCCGATCGCGCATCATACCGTGCTGCTCGATGGTTCCGGCAAGAAGCTCGGCGGGATCGTGATCAAGCCGGGTGAGACGCTGACGATGGCACCGGGGGGGATGCACCTGATGCTGACGCGGAATCGCTACCGGTTCTATGCCCATGGGATGATCCCGTGCAGCGTCGATTTTCTCGATGCCGGGAAACTGATTTTATATCTGCATGTCGAGCAACCGGGGGCCAAGGCCTACGAGCAGGTACGCCGTCCTGTCATCAAGGATTGAGGCCCTCGCGGCGGAGGCGCGCGGCTGCACGGTGTGCGCACCGGTGCTGCCGCTTGGACCACGGCCGATCCTGCGAGTTTCCGATACCGCGCGGCTTTTGATTATCAGTCAGGCGCCGGGGACGCTGGTTCATGCCAGCGGCACGCCCTGGACCGATGCCTCGGGCGATCGGTTGCGGGGGTGGCTCGGGTTGGAGCCGGCGCGATTTTACGATGTCAGCCGGGTTGCGATTCTGCCGATGGGGTTGTGCTATCCGGGCCGCTTGCCGCGCGGCGGGGATTGCCCGCCCCGGCCCGAATGTGCGCCGCTCTGGCAGGCGCGGCTGCGGGCGGCGATGCCCGCGATCCGGTTGACGTTGCTGGTGGGCAGCTACGCGCAGGCGTATCATCTGGGTCCGGGGCGGCTGGAGGACCGGGTGAGGAATTTCGAGCGGTTTCTGCCGGATTACTTCCCCCTGCCCCACCCCTCGTGGCGGACGCTGGGATGGGCGGCGCGGCGGCCCTGGTTCGAGGCGGAGACGTTGCCGGCGCTGCGCGAGACGATTGCAACATTGCTGGAGGATCACTGACATGGCGAAAATCGAGAAACTGACCGATTCCGAACGCGCGGCGCTGGTAGATCTGCTGCCGGCCTGGAGCTTTGCCCGGACGAATGCCGGGCAGAACGACGCGATCGAGCGGAAATTCGTGTTCAAGGATTTTTCGGAAGCGTTCGCGTTCATGGCCCGCGTGGCATTGCTGGCGGAAAAGCACGATCATCATCCTGAATGGACGAATGTCTATAACCGGGTGGCGATCACACTCTCGACGCATGATGCCGGAGGATTGTCGGTGCGGGATATCCAGTTGGCCGAGGCGATTGATATGATTGCTTGAAGAAGGAGGAAGAAGAAGGCTTCTTTTTTGTAAAAAAGAAGCAAAAAACTTCTTTTCGCTTGAGGCACGGGCGGTGGAACGGTCACAGGCCCAGATCAACAAAGTTTTTTTGCTTCTTTTTGTTCACAAAAAGAAGGTTTTTCTTCGCTCTTTTCCCTTATTTATTGCGATATCGTAACGTTATAGGCGTGCAAAACTGGGTACGGTCATGAGTAAATTTTTCGGTATTTTCGTCTGGGGGGCCAAAAGCGGTTGCCGGGGCCGAAATGGACGCCGTGGTAGTTGGCGTCGGGGATGCGGATGTCGGCGGGGTCGAGGGGGATCGGCCAGATGATGCGCTTGGGTTTCGGGTTGGGGTTGGGTTTGCGCTGACGCCGCTCGCGGGGTGGCGGGCGGAGGTGGTCGGGGAGGTTGACGCCGAACATGCGGCAGATCGGGCGGAGGATGCGACCGAGGCTTGGTTTGGCGGCGAGCAGGGCGATCAGGTCCGGGGAATTAACGAACGCGATCAGGTCGTAATGGGCCTGTGCGGCGACGACGCCCGTGGTCGGGGTGGTCGGCAGCAGATGCAGCAGCCAGGCGAATTGGGTGGAAAAGGGCGACGGTTTGCGCGGACGCGATGGTTTCGGCGGCACGGTCGCGGCATTGTCCGATGCGGGTTCGCGGATCGGGCGCGGAGGCGCTGCGGGTTTGCCAGCGGATCGGGCGAAACGGATCACCACGCGGTTGAAATATCCCAGCAACAACGTGACCATCGGCATCGCGGCCCGGTGGTGCTGGGCCAGCCGGACCGCCTCGCGATGGAACCCCGCAAAGATGGCTTTGAGGGTTTCGGTCAAGGCTTCATGAGGGCGGGGTGCTTCGGTCACATGGGACTATAAGCATAACGGGTGGGGGGTGAGAAAGCCGGAAAAGGGCAGGCGAAGGGAAGGTAAGGCGAAGGAAGAGCTACTTTTTTGAAAAAAATTAGCAAAACACTTCGTGTTTGCGCGTAAACCTCCGATATTCAAGAACGGTCATGCCGCTTTTCAAGTCCATCTATATGACGGTGCTCCTGATGGTGTTCGGCATGAAACTTGAACACGTCTCCTTATATCGAACACTCAACACCCTGTTCACGAAAGCGACCCGTGATGAGGCTGCCCGCTGACCTTCAGGCCACGATCATCCGCACAGCCCGACTTCGCCTGCGCCCCTGGCTCGATCGCGACCGGGAAGCTTTTGCCGCTATGCATTCGGACCCGGACGTCATGGTCGATGAGGCAAAACTTCTCAGCCGGGAGGAAAGCGATCGAAAGCTCGATCGCTACAGCGCCTGCTTCGAACAATACGGGTTTTGCCGCTGGTGCGTCGAGACTTTGGACGGGCAATTCATCGGCTATACCGGCATCATGC
>JAQTXO010000375.1 GCA_028688765.1 Acidiphilium sp.
AACTCGCAGGCGCAGCGGGTCACCGCCGGGACGAAATAGGGTTGGTAATGGTGGCAGGAAATCAGCCCCCATAACGGGCCGCCGACCATGATCGAGACCACGAGGGTGGCCCGCACCTCCATGTTGTGCAGATACTGGATATGGAGCGGCGACGGGCTGCGCAGGCCGCACAGCGACATGTCGAGTTCGGCGCCGGTGAGCGGGGAGAGTTTCGGGGTGAGCGGCACCGGCTGGAACCCGACATCGACCAGCAGGCGGATGCGGTTGCGCTCGTAGAGGCGGCGGGCGATTTGCGGGATGTCGCTCGCCGGATAGCGATTGCCAAGATAGGGTTCGAGCCCCGGCTCGCGCTGCTCGGCGAAGACCTCGCCGTGGCCTTCATCGTCGAACCGGTAGATCATCACGCGGTCATAGCCGGTGATGGTCCTGACGCTGCGGGCGACCTCGTCGCACAGGGCATTCAGCGAGGTGGCTCCGAGAACCGACTGGATCGCCGCCTCGATCGCCGGGCCGAGATCGGCTTTGGGGGCATCGGCCGGGGGGGCACCGGCCTGAACATCGGCTGGTTCAAGTTCGATCAGCAATCCGCCGCCGGGGGGGCGGTGGATCAGGGCGGTCAGCGGGCGCAGGGGCGATCCGGCTTCGCACCGCACCGCGACGGGGCGGATGTGGAGGGCTTCGCTGCTTTCGCGGGCGATCGCGCTGGCGAGGGTGCCGGGGATATCGGTGAGGCCGAGACCCGTCAGATCGCCGGTCAGGCCGAGGAATCCGGCGGCGTTTTCGCTGTGCTGCACGATGACGCGGGAGGGTTCGCGGCAGAGCAGCAGGGCGCCGTGGGGCTGGATCGATCCGGCGAACTGGATCTGTTCACGCTCGCAATTCGAGAGGTCGGCGGTTCCGAACCGGGGTGCCGATGCGACGTGCGATGCCATGCCCAGACGCTCCCCAAACCGGTGGTTGACGGCTCCGGTCGATTTTCTGATCGGATCAGATGGTCCTGATCGAACCGAATGACCAGCCGGATTAATTGTTGGTGTCGCCCGGCCTCATTCCAACCCGTACCGGTTCATTTTCAGATAAAGACTCTGGCGGCTGAGGCCGATCAGCGCGGCGGCGGCCTTGCGGTTGCCCGCGACCTGCGCCAGCGCGGTGGTGATGAAATGACGCTCGACCACCGCGACCGTTTCATCGACCGCTTCGTGGATCGTGGTGGCGCCGATATCCCATGAGAGGGATTGCAGGGACCGGGCGAGCGGGCCGGGTGCGCCGGGGCTGTCGGCCGGGCGGGACTCGCGGCTGATATCGCGGATCAGCAGGCCGATCATGCCGCCCGCGGCGCTGGCGGAAAGTTCGACCATGTGTTCCGCGCCGAATTCGCCCCGCAGCACGACCGGCAGGCGGATCAGGGTGCCGTGATTGCGGATCAGGTCGAGGATGATCGCGGTATCGGCGGTGCCGCGCTTCAGCCAGCGGTCCAGCGGTTGGGCGTGGACGACGGACTCGCTGCCTGCCTCGACCAGTTCGAGGAAGGCGAGATTGGCCTGCTCGATGATGCCCTCGCTATCCATCACCACGAACCCGTCGGGCAGGCGGGCGATCAGGGCCGGGTTGATCGCGCGGTTTGCCGGCGTGTCGGTGAGGTTGTCCGGGTGGCTGAGGTGCAGGAGCAGCGACGGGGCGGGGCCGGTTTCGATCAGCGAGATGCGCACGATCCAGGAAATCCGGTCCGGCCCGATCGCGGCGATCACGCCGGGGGCCTGACCGTCGTTGCGGACCTGGCGCAGGGTGGCGGCGAAGGAGCGCCGTCGGGGCTCGGTCAGCAGATCGAGAAAGCGCCCGGTGCAGGCGGCACCGAGGGCCTGCCGCGCGGCGGGGTTGGCGCGCAGGATGACCGAGGTTTCAGGGTCGAGCAGCAGCATCGGGTCCGCCGCGGCGTTGAACACCAGATCGTCGCGGGGTTCGCTTTCGCGCAGCCGCCAATGGTTGCTCTCCATCGTGCGGCGGGTTTCGATCAGCCGCGCCTCGACATCGGCGACGACGTTGAAGCGCCGGCCGATCGCGATGAGGCCGCCGTTTTCACCGAGGCTGACGGTGGTATATTCGAGCGGGATTTCCGCGCCGCCCGGGAACATCTGGTTGACCGGGGCGAAACTCGAAACGCCACTGGCCAGAGCTTCATCGACCAGGCGGCGGATGGTTTCGACCCCTGCCGCCGTGACGGTTTCATGCCAGTGCCGCCCGTGCCAGCCGGGGACGGTTTCGATCCGGTCGTGCTCCATCATCGTCGCCGCCACGATCAGACCCTCGCGGGTGAGACGCAGCGTGACATCGGGGCGGGTGAGGTTGACACTGTTCATGCAACGTTCAATCAGAGTTTGATGGAACATACCCGATCCGGCGCTGGAACACCAATGCCCGTTTCAATATTGTTACGGAATTGATGGCAATGGGGGGTGGCGAGGCCGTGGCGCGGGGGATGACGCCACCGGAGGTTGATCTGGTGGGCGATGTGGCCGGCGATGTGGAAGGCGATCTGGCGGGGCGGTTGCGGCAGGCGACGTGGGATTTGCATCGCGAGGCCGAACGCTCGGGGGTGGTGGCGCTGATGCTGTCCGGCGGGATGGGGCGTGAGGCGTATGGGCTGTTCCTGCGCAATCTGCTGGCCGTGTACGAGGCGCTGGAATCGGGGCTTGATGGCGCTCGGGATCATGCGGCTGTGGGGACTGTCGCGCGGGGGGAGCTTTATCGCGGCGCGGCGTTGCGGGCCGATCTGGCCGCGCTCGGCGGGGCGGATTGGGCCGGGCGGTGGCCGGTTCTGCCGGAGGGGCGGGATTATGCGGCGCGGATTGCGGCGGTGGCGGCTTGTGATCCGCTCCGTCTGATCGCGCATGCTTATGTAAGGTATCTCGGTGATCTCAATGGCGGGCGGGTTCTGCGGCGGCTGGTGGCGCGGGCGCTCGGGCTCGATGCGGCGGGGCTGGCGTTTTACGAGTTCGGCGGCATTGCCGATCTGGCCGCCTTCGCGACATTGTACCGGCGCGGGTTCGAGACGCTCGATCTGCCAGAGGCGGGCTGCCGCGCGATCATCGAGGAGGCGCGGCAGGCGTTCCGGCATAATATCGCGCTGTCACGGGCGGTGGCCGCGTTCGGGGCGTGAGCGGGGCCGGTTTGAGGGGGTTCAGGCGATCGATTCGCCGTGGAGCACTTCGTCGAGCCCCTGACGTTCCTCATCGCGGGTGACGCGCAGGCCCATGGTGCGGTCGAGCACCAACAGGATCGCGCCGGTCATGGCCCCGCTATAGGCGATGGTGGCCGTAGCCGGCGAATTGGGCGCGGGTGGCTTCGATTTCGGCTTCGGTGAGGATGTGCGGGTTGCCGAGGAGGAGTGCGTGGTAATACTGGCGGGCGAGGGTTTCGAGCTCGACGGCGCGCCACATTGCGGCGTCGATCGTTTCGCCCAGCGCGATCATGCCGTGATTGGCGAGCAGGCAGCCCATGCGGTCCTGCAGGGCGGTGAGGGCGTGGGCGGAAAGTTCGCTCGTGCCGAAAGTGGCGTAGGGGGCGCAGCGGATATCGGTGCCGCCGAAGACCGCGATCATGTAATGGCATGCTTCGATCGGCTTGCGCGCGATCGCCAGCGTGGTCGCGAAGGTCGGGTGGCTGTGGACGACGGCGTGGATGTCGGGGCGGGCGCGCAGGATATCGCGGTGAAAGCGCCATTCGGTCGAGGGTTTTTTCGGGCCGGTCCAGCGCCCGTCATCGGCGTCGAGCGG
>JAQTXO010000013.1 GCA_028688765.1 Acidiphilium sp.
GGCGGCCTTCATCAAGGCCCGCGCCTGCGCCGGCGACCTGCCCCGCGCCGAGGCCTTCCTGGCCGAGCTGCAGCCCTACATCTGGCGCAAGAACCTGGACTTCGCGGCCATCGCGGACATCCACTCGATCAAGCGCCAGATCCATGTGCACAAGGTCGACGAGCGGCTCACCGCCAAGGGCGTCGACCTGAAGCTCGGGCGCGGCGGCATCCGCGAGATCGAGTTCATGGTGCAGACGCTCGAACTGGTGTGGGGCGGCCATGAGCCGGCGCTGCGGATTCCGGCGACGCTGCCGGCGCTGCGGGCGCTGGCGGCGGCGCGGCATCTGCCGGTGCGGGTGGTGCGCCAACTGGCCGGTGCCTACCGGGCGCTGCGCGGGATCGAGCACCGGTTGCAGATGGTCGATGATCGCCAGACCCATGATCTGCCGGAAACGCCGGAGGGGTTCGCGGCCTTCGCCGTGTTCATGGGCGAAGCCGATGCGGAGGGATTCGCGCGGCGGCTCGATGCGTTGTTCGAGCAGGTTCACGGGCATTTCGCGGCGTTTTTCGATACCGATGCCGGGGCGGGGCGCGGGATCGATCCGGGCGATCGGGGCGGGTTGCCGGTGGTGTTTCAGGAGGAGGTCGCGGCACTCGGGTTTCGCGATGTCCAGCAGCTCGGCGAGCGGCTGCGGGCATGGCGCGAGGGCGGGTTGCCGGCGCTGCGGGCGGCGCGGGCGCGCGAACTGCTCGATGCGATCCTGCCGGGGTTGCTCGGCGCGCTGGCGCGGCAGGCCGATCCCGACCTCGCGTTCCGCCGGTTCGATCAGATGCTGGAGCGCCAGCGGGCGGGGATTCCGCTGCTCTCGCTGTTCCAGCGCAATCCCGGGCTGCTCGACCGGCTGGCCGCGGTGCTGGGGGCGGCGGCACCGCTTGCCGAACACCTTGCGGCGCATCCCGGCGCGCTCGATGCGCTGCTGGCGCCGGTCGCGCGGTTCACCCGGCCCGCGCCGGTGCTGCGGCGGTTGCTGCGCGATGCCGCCGATGTCGAGCACGCGGTGAATGCGGTGCGGCGCTTCGTCCGCCGTGAGGAGTTTCATCTGTCGGTCGCGATGCTTGAGACCCAGCTCGATGCCGATGCCGCGGGCACGTTGCGCAGCGACCTCGCGCGCGCGGCGCTGGCGGCGCTGCTGCCCCGGGTGATGGCGGATTTCGTGCGGCGGTTCGGGCGGTTGCGCGGCGGGAAATTCGCGATCGTGGCACTCGGGCGGGTGGGGGCGGGGGAGATGCTGCCGGGATCGGATCTCGACCTCATGCTGATCTATGATCATCCGGCGGGGCGGACCGCGGCGAAGCTGCCGCCGAGCACGTATTTCATCCGGCTGGCGCATGCGCTGGTGGGCGCGATCACGGCGCAGGGGCTGGAAGGGCCGATCTACCAGGTCGATATGCGGCTGCGGCCATCCGGCAACAAGGGGCCGGTCGCGGTGCCGCTTTCCGGCTTCGTGCGGTATCATGCCGAGGATGCCTGGACCTGGGAGCGGCTGGCGCTGGTGCGCGCGCGGGTGCTGACGGCGAGTGCGGGGTTCGCGCCGGTGGTGGAGGCGGCGATCGATGCGGCGCTGCACCGGGCGGTGCCGCCAGCGCAAATTCGCGCCGATACGGTGGCGATGCGGGTGCGGCTGGCGCGTGAGGCTCCGGCGCGCGACCGGTTCGATCTCAAGCATTGCGATGGCGGGATGATGGAGCTCGCGTTCATCGTCGAGGCGCTGGTTCTGATCCACGTGCGGCGGCAGGACAGGCTGCATCGGGGATCGACGCGGGACGTGCTGGCGGCTCTGGGGGCGGCACGGATTTTGCCGCTGCGGACCAGCCGCGCGCTGATCGGGGCCGATCATCTGTTCCGCACTGTGCAGGGGATGATCCGGATCACCGGGTTGACCGCGCCGGAGGCCGGATCGCCGCCCGCTGCACTGGCGCCGCTGCTCGCTGCCGTAGGGGTGGCCGATTTCACGGCGTTGCTCGACCGGATCGATGCCGCGACCATATTGGTCAGAGCCGCGTTCGTGCGGCATATCGGCGAGCTGACACTGACGAAGACGACGGAAGGAGACACCGGATGAGCGTGACCGAAGGCGATATCTGCCCCGATTTCACCCTGCAGGCGACCGGGGGGCGCACCGTGGCGCGCGATGACTACAAGGGGCGGCCGTTCGTGGTCTATTTCTATCCCAAGGCCGATACGCCGGGCTGCACCAAGGAGGCCTGCGCCTTTCAGGAGGCTTTGCCGGCGCTGGGGCGGATCGGGATCGAGGTGATCGGGGTTTCGAAGGACAAGATGAGCGCGCTCGAAAAATTCGCGGCGAAGTACGATCTCGCGTTTCCGCTGGCCTCGGACGAGGCGGGCGGCGTGGTCGAGGCGTTCGGCGCCTGGGTCGAGAAATCGATGTATGGGCGGACATATATGGGAATCGACCGGGCGACGTTTCTGATCGGGGCCGATGGCCGGGTGGCCAAAATCTGGCACAAGGTGAAGGTGCCGGGCCATGCCAAGGCGGTGATGGACGCGGCGGCGGCACTGGCATGAGCGCGGCGGGGCTTCGGGCGCAGGCCGGGTTGAGCCCGCGTCAGGCGGCGCTGGCGGTGGCCGGAGCCGGAGCCTTCGCGCTCGCGATTGCGTATTTTGCGGAATATGCGCTGCACATGGTGCCGTGCCCGCTCTGCTATATCGAGCGCTGGCCGTACCGGATCATCATCGTGCTCGGGCTGGCCGGGGCGGTGCTGCCGCCGCGCGCGGCGCGGGTGCTGCTCGGGCTCGCGGCGCTGGTGATGCTCGGCGATGTCGCGATCGCGTTCGTGCATGTCGGCGCGGAACAGCATTGGTGGAAGAGCCCGCTGCCGGAGTGCAACGTCGCGCCGCCGGGCTTCGGGGCGATGCCGCTGCGGCCCTCGGCCTCGTGCGACAGCCCGGTTTATCTGATCCCCGGACTGCCGATCAGTTTCGCCACGATGGATCTGATCTATGCCCTCACTGTTGCCAGCGCGATTGCATCCTATCTGAAGGCGAGCAGAGGACGAACCCGATGACCGAAAGCGATTTAGCCAGCCTTGACCGACTGCCCGGCGACCCGACGCCGCGTGCGGCACTGGCGCGGATGATCCGCGTCGATCATGCCGGGGAATATGGCGCGAAACAGATTTATGCCGGGCAGCTCGCCGTGCTCGGGCGCTCGCGCCACGGCGACACGCTGCGGCACATGCAGCAGCAGGAGCAGCATCACCTCGACACGTTCTCGCGATTGATCGTCGAGCGGCGGGTGCGGCCGACCGCGCTGCTGCCGTTCTGGCGGATCGCGGGATTCGCGCTCGGGGCGGCGACCGCGGCGATGGGCGCGCGGGCCGCGATGGCCTGCACCGTGGCGGTCGAGGAGACGATCGATGCCCATTATGCGGCGCAGACCGCCGAACTGGGCGAGGATGAGGGCGTGCTGCGCGAGACGATCGAGCAGTTCCGCGCCGAAGAGCTTGAGCATCGCGATATCGGGCTGGCGAACGAGGCGGAACAGGCGCCGTTCTACCGGCTGCTCTCCACCGTGATCCGCACCGGGTGCAAGGCGGCGATCGCGATCAGCGAGCGGGTGTGACGCACGGGCGGCGCACGGAATTTATTGGCAAATTGCGCATTTCGTCCTAACTGGTAGGTCATGGGAAAAGACTCTTTCGCCAATCATTTAGTGACGGCAGCATTCGAACTCGGTGGCCAGCAGGGCTGGCGACGGGTCTCGGTGGCCGCCGCCGCACGCCATGGCGGGCTCGATCTCGACAAGGCGCGCGAGCAGTTCGTGTGCACCGGCATGATCCTCACCCGGTTCGGCCGGCTCGCGGACATGCATGCGCTGCATGGCGCGCTCTCGGAAGGGCTGGTGCGCGACCGGCTGTTCGATATCGTGATGCGCCGGATCGATTTTCTGCAGAAGCACCGGGATGGGGTGATCGCGCTGATGCGCTATGCCCCCGCCGACCCGCTGCTCGCGATGTGGCTGACCCGCGCCAACCTCGCCTCGATGGGCTGGATGCTCGAAGGTGCGGGCGTTTCGGCGCGCGGGCTGCGCGGGGCGGTGCGCAAACGCGGGTTGCTCGCGGTGTGGGCCTGGACCCTGCGGGCGTGGATGAAGGATGATTCCGAAGACCTGTCGGCGACGATGGCGGCGCTCGATATGGCGTTGGTTCGTGCCGATCAGGCCGCGCGGCAGTTCGGCGGGGCGATGCGCGAGGAGACCGACAGCACACCGGTGGCGACCGCCGCGCCGGATGTTCCGTTCGCCGCCGATGATGACAATATCGACCGGCCGGCGTGATCTGCACGATCGATCGACCCTGAGAGGAGCTTGAACGATGGCCGAGCAACCGAAATCGAAGCCGACAGCCGCACCCGGTGCCTATCCGTTCATGCCCGATTTCGATTTTCAGAAAGGGTTCGACTTTCAGAAGATGTTCGGGGCGATGAAGCTGCCGGACATGGCGGGGATGGAGACGGTGGTGACCGCCTATCGGCGCAATCTCGAAGCCTTGTCCGAGGCCAATCGGGTGGCACTCGAAGGGGCGCAGGCGGTGGCGCGGCGGCATATGGAGATCATGCAGCGAACCATGGCGGACATGACCGAGCAGTTGCGCACGGTGGACCGCCACGAGACGCCGCAGGCCCGCGCCGCGCATCAGGCCGAACTGCTCAAGCACGCTTATGAAACCGCGGTCGCCAACATGCGCGATCTCGGCGACCTGATCCAGCGCTCGAATCAGGAGGCGGTCGAAAAGCTCAACCGGCGGTTCTCGCAGGCGATGGATGAAATGAAGACCATCATCGACCATAAATCCTGATCGGCGGTGCCTGATCCGATGTTCCGATTGCTCTGATGTCCGAAACCATCGCGCCGGCCCGGCTTCAATTCATTCCCGCGCGGCAGAGCGCGCGGCCGATGGTGAAACCATTGACCATCGCCTCGGATTACCAGCCGGCGGGCGACCAGCCCGCCGCGATCGCCGAACTGGTGCGCGGGATCGAGCGGGGCGAGCGCGATCAGGTGCTGCTCGGGGTCACCGGTTCGGGCAAGACCTTCACCATGGCCAAGGTGATCGAGGCGGTGCAGCGCCCGGCGCTGGTGCTGGCGCCGAACAAGACGCTGGCGGCGCAGCTCTATGCCGAGATGAAGTCGTTCTTTCCGGATAACGCCGTCGAATACTTCGTCTCGTACTACGATTACTATCAGCCCGAAGCCTATGTGCCGCGCACCGATACCTATATCGAGAAAGACGCGCAGATCAACGAGGCGATCGACCGGATGCGCCACGCCGCGACCCAGGCGTTGCTGGAGCGCGGCGATGTCATCATCGTCGCCTCGGTCTCGTGCATCTATGGTATCGGCTCGGTCGAGACCTACAGCCAGATGGTGGTGCGCCTCGAGGTCGGCGGGCGGATCGACCGGGACCGGCTGGCCAAGGCGCTGGTGGAATTGCAGTACCGCCGCAACGACGCTTCATTCCAGCGCGGCACGTTCCGCCTGCGGGGCGAGACCGTCGATATCTTTCCGAGCCAGTACGAGGACCGCGCGTGGCGGGTGAGCCTGTTCGGCGACGAGATCGAGAGCATCGCGGAGTTCGACCCGCTGACCGGCGAGCGCATGGCCGATCTGGGGTCGATCGCGATCTATGCCAACAGCCATTACGTCACCCCGCGCCCGACGTTGGGGCAGGCGATCGCCAAGATCAAGGTGGAATTGAAGGAGCGGCTGGCGCAGCTGAGCGCGGAAGGCAAGCTGCTTGAGGTCGAGCGGTTGCAGCAGCGCACCACCTTCGACATCGAAATGATGGAAACCACCGGCGCGTGCAAGGGAATCGAGAATTACTCGCGCTACCTCTCGGGCCGCGAACCGGGCGATCCGCCGCCGACTTTGTTCGAGTATCTGCCGGAGAACGCGCTGCTCATCGTCGATGAAAGCCATGTCACGGTGCCGCAGATCGGCGGCATGTACAAAGGCGATTTCGCCCGCAAATCGGTGCTGTCGGAATTCGGCTTCCGCCTGCCCTCCTGCATCGACAACCGCCCGTTGAAATTCGAGGAATGGGAGCGGTTCCGGCCCCAGACCACCTTCGTTTCGGCCACCCCCGGCCCGTGGGAGATGGAGCGGACCGGCGGGGTGTTCGCCGAACAGGTGATCCGCCCGACCGGGCTGGTCGATCCCATGGTCGAGATTCGCCCGGTCGAGCGCCAGGTCGATGATCTGCTGGCGGAATGCCGCGCGACCGCGCAGGCCGGCGGGCGGGTGCTGGTGACCACGCTGACCAAGCGCATGGCCGAGGACCTCACCGAATATCTCACCGAGCAGGGCGTCAAGGTGCGCTATCTGCATTCGGATATCGACACGCTGGAACGCATCGAGATCATCCGCGACCTGCGGCTCGGGGTTTACGATGTGCTGGTGGGGATCAACCTGCTGCGCGAGGGGCTGGATATTCCCGAGTGCATGCTCGTCGCGATCCTCGATGCCGACAAGGAGGGCTTCCTGCGTTCGGCGACCTCGCTGGTCCAGACGATCGGGCGCGCGGCGCGCAATATCGACGGGCGGGTGATCCTGTATGCCGATACCATGACCCGCAGCCTGACCTATGCGATCGGCGAGACCGAACGGCGGCGGATCAAGCAGACCGCGTGGAACGAGGCGCACGGGATCACGCCGCAAAGCGTGAAAAAGCAGATCGGCGAGATCCTGCATTCGGTCTATGAGCAGGATTACGTGACGGTCGCGCCGATCAAGGACAGCCTGACCACCGAATTCGTCGGCAAAGACCTCAAATCGACCATGGCGGAACTGGAGAAGCGGATGCGCAATGCGGCGGCGAACCTGGAATTCGAGGAGGCGGCGCGGCTGCGCGACGAGATCAAGCGGATCGAGGCGCTGGAACTCGGCCTCACCCCGCCGCCAATGCCCAGCGCTGCCCGCCGCCCGCGCGACCGCACCCCCGAACCGCTCGGACCGGGCGGCGGCGGCTACGATCCCGAAAAACGCCGGGGCAACCGGCGGGGGCGCGGCCGATGAGGATCAACGCCTCCACCGCAGCGATTCTGCTCGCCGGACTCGCTGCCACGCCGTTCGCCGCCACGCCGCTCGCCCATGCCGCCAGCCCGGTTCACCTGACCGGGCAGGATGCCACCTACGCGCTCAGCCTGACCAAGGTGCGCGGCCATTCGGTGACCGGGGCGACCGGGCGGCTCAATTTCAACGTGCTGGAGACCTGCCGCGCCTACACGGTCAGCCAGCGCATGACCCTGCTGATCCGCAATCAGGATGGCAGCCTGAGCCGCACGGTCAGCAATTACGACACCTGGGAAAGCAAGGACGGCCACCGGATGAGCTTCGTCCTGCGCCAGACCGAGGGCGGTAAAACCGTCATCGAGGATCAGGGCACCGCGACCACCGGGCCCAAGGGCGGCGAGGTGAAATATCTTGTGCCCAAGGGCAAGATCGTCAAACTGCCGCCCGGCACATTGTTTCCCATGGCCCATACCCGCATGATCCTGCACGCGGCGGCGGCGGGCAAACCCTATATCGACCCGCCGCTGTTCGACGGCACCTCGGTCCACGGCGCGGAACATACGTTCGTTGCGATCCTCGGCCACAAGGACGGCAGCCACAGCAAATTCCCGGCGCTGAACATGCAACCGTCCACCCTTGTCGATATCGGCTTCTTCCGGCGCACCAACCACGATACCGAACCCGATTTCCGCACCCAGATGCGCTACTACCCCGATGGCGTCTCGCGCGATGTGCGGCTCGATTTCGGCACGTTCGTGCTGCACGGCAAGCTGACCGGCCTGATGGTGCCGCCGAGCGCGTGTGCCAGCGCGGCGCGCGATCCGGTCGGAAAAGGCTAGCACGCGGTTTTCGGCGCGCTGGGGCCGGACCCGCGAGGCGGGCTTGTCGACCCCGAAACTTTGTGCAATGCAATGCTTGCATTCCATGCGATATTACCGTTAATTTAATTTGAGACGATTTCAGCGATGGAGCATTTGATTGGCGCTACCCGCGGCGGAGCTTCTGCGAAGCCAGGGCGAAAACCACCCGGCCTGGGCGGCGTTCGATCCGGTCTGGTATATCGCGACCTACCCTGAGGCCAACCTGTCCTGCGGCGGCGATCCGTCGCTCGCGCTTGAATATTACCTCCGCGCCGGCTGCCGGCTCGGGCACAGCCCCAGCCCCCTGTTCGACGAGCGCTATTACCTCGACCAGCATCTCGATATCGCGGCCCTGGTCCGTGCCGGGCAGTACCGCTCCGGCTTCGATCATTACTGCCAGTTCGGTCATCGCGGCGCCTCGCCCCACTGGCTGTTCGATGACGGGCTCTACGCCCGGCTTTACGAGGACATGACCCTCGAAAACCTCGACGCCCATCACTGCGCCGGGCGCTACGACCATTGGCTGAAATCGGGCCAGCGCGAGGCGCGGATCGGCCATTTCATGTTCGATCCGCAGTATTACCGGGCCCGCGTGCTGGAATCCGGCGCGCCGGATGTGCAGTTCGAGCAGCGGGGGCCGTTCGTCGATTACCTCTATTCCCTCTACCGCCCCGGCCCGGAATTGCCCTGCTCGCCCTATTTCGCGCCCGATTACTATATCGCGACCCATGAAAGCGTGAAGTCGGTGATCGCCTGCGGGCGGGTCCGCAACGCGCTGCACCACTACCAGTTGATCGGTGAGGCCGACGGTTTCGATCCGGTTCCGGAATATTCCGAAGCCTATTACCGCGATGCCTACCCCGATATCGCCGCCGCGATCGATGCCGGGCATTTCACCAGCGGCTACCGCCATTTCGTGCAATATGGCGCGTTCGAACTGCGCCGCCCGCGCGCCGATATCGACCTGCTCTATTACCGCGATATGAACCCCCGCGTCCGCGACGACCTCAACGCGGGCCGGGTGCGCGACGCCTTCGCTCATTTGCGGACCATCGGGCTGAAGGAAAAACTGCCCTATTGCCCGCCGGAGCGGGTGCCCGAAATCTCCGAGGCCGCCGCCAAGCAGTTGTTCGAACTCAAGGCGCGCAACCAGATCGCGCTGTTCGCCCGCCAGCGGCTCGATTTCACCCTGTCCGGCCCGCCCGCGTTGAGCGTGGTGATGGTGCTGTTCAATAAATTCGAACTGACCCTGCTGGCCCTCGCCTCGCTGCGGAACAATTACGCAGGCGCGATCGAACTCATCATCGTCGATAACGCCTCGACCGACGACACCCGCCGCCTGGAAACCTACGTGCGCGGCGCCGTGCTGATCCACAGCAAGGAAAACCTTGGCTTTCTGCGCGCCTGCAACCTCGCGCTCGATGCGGTTTCGTCCCCGTCCCTGCTGTATCTGAACAACGACATCGAACTCGGTTACGGCGCGATCGCCGCCGCCCTCGCGCGCCTCGCCTCGGCACCCACGATCGGCGCGGTCGGCGGCAAGATCATCCGCACCCATGGCCGGTTGCAGGAGGCCGGGTCGATCATCTGGTCGGACGGCAGCACGATCGGCTATCTGCGCGATGCCTCGGCCCTCGCGCCGGAGGCGAATTTCGTCCGCGATGTCGATTACTGTTCGGGCGTGTTCCTGCTCTGCCGCGCCGATCTGGTCAAACGCCTCGGCGGGTTCGACGAGGGGTTCAAGCCCGCCTATTACGAGGAGGTCGATCTCTGCGTGCGGATGATCGAGGCCGGGTTCCGCATCGTCTATGACCCCGATGTGGTGGTGCATCATCTGGAATTCGGCAGCGCCTCGAACACCGAGGCGTCGATGGCGCTGATGCGTCGGGGGCGGCGGATTTTCAAGCGCAAGCATGCGGCATTCCTGCGCACCCGGCTCGATTGCGCCGCCGAAAACATCATCAAGGCCCGTGCGCGCGACGGTGCCGGGCGGCGGGTGCTGTTTCTGGAGGATACCGTGCCGGTGCGCCGGCTCGGCTCGGGCTTCGTCCGCGCGAACGATGCGGTGCGCGCCATCGCCGCCGCCGGATGGCGGGGTTCGGTGCTGCCGATCAACGGCGCGCGGCACGACATCATGAGCCTGTTCGGCGATCTGCCGGATACGGTCGAGGTGCTGCACGACCAGACCATCCTGACCCTGCCCAACCTGCTGCGCGAGCGCGAGGGGTTTTTCGACCTGATCTGGGTCTCGCGCACCCATAATCTCGACCGGACCCGCGCGATTTTCGAGGAAGCCGGGATCGATCCGGCGCGCACCCCGTTCGTGCTCGATACCGAGGCGATCGAGGCGGCACGGGATGCCGCCGCCGCCGCACTCGATCCCGCGCAACCTGGCTTCGACCTTCCGGCGGCGCTGGCGCAGGAGTTTCGCAACGCCGGGGACTGCCGCCACGTCACCGCCGTCAATCAGGCCGAGGTCGATCTGCTGCGCGGCATCGGCATTTCGCCGGTTTCGGTGCTCGGCACCATCCGCGACCCCGACCCGACACCGCGCGATTTCGCGGACCGCGAGGGGCTTCTGTTCATCGCCAGCATCCATCAGACCGACAGCCCGAATTTCGACAGTCTGCGCTGGTATCGCGACGAGATTCTGCCGGAGCTGATCGCGCTGATGGGCACCCCGCCGGTGCTGACGTTCATCGGCTACACCGCGCCGGATATCGATCTCGCGGAACTCGCGGACAACCCCTTCATCACGGTCCGGGGCAGCGTGGATGACATCCGGCCCGCCTATGATCGCCACCGGCTGTTCATCGCGCCCACCCGCTATGCCGCCGGAACGCCGTATAAGGTCTACGAAACCGCCTCCCACGGCCTGCCCTGTGTCGCGACCGCCCTGCTCGCCGACCAGCTCGGCTGGACCCCGGGTGTCGAGATCGCTTCGGTGCCGGTCGGCGACGCGAAGGGATTCGCCGCCGCGATCGCCCGGCTCTACCACGACGAGGCGGCCTGGCAGGCGATGCGCAGCGCGGCGCTGGCGCGGCTGGAAGCCGAAAACAGCCGCGCCACATTCGACGCCACGGTGCGGATGATTCTGGAACAGAAACCCCGCGCGACGGCGAAACGCCGGGCCCGGTTGCGCGCGGTCGGCTGAAATCCGTTGCACTGCGCCCGGCATCTGGTGTAGATTTCGTTAACAAAATTTTACGAATTTTGAGACGATGGAAACGGGCGGCCCGATTGAACGGGCGATTATGGGGGTGGTGATGAAAACCAAGTCGATCGTGATGCGCGGGCTTGCCGCGCTTGTCCTTGCCGGATGCTTCATCGGCCCGGCCGCCGCCTCAGCCTATGACGGGCTGTACGTGTTCGGCGACAGTCTTTCGGATGTCGGTAACCTCTATACGGCGTCGAAAGGCACCGAACCGTTGTCGCCGCCCTATTCCGAGGGGCGGTTCTCCAACGGCAATCTCTGGATTCAGGACGTCGCCGCCTCGCTCGGGCTGGGACCGGTGACGCCGAGCCTCTCGCGCGGCAACGATTTCGCCTATGGCGGGGCGCAGACCGGTCCCACCCTCGCAAACAAGTATAATGGCACGAAGGCATCTAAGATCCAGAAGGGGCTAGACCTGCCCTCGCAGCTCAAGCAGTTCAACGCTCAGGTGAAAAAGCCGAAGGCCAACGCGCTCTACACGCTGTGGATCGGCTCGAACGACCTCGATGCGTTGCTGGATGCCGTCATTGCCAAAAGCATTGCTCCCGCGGATATCAGCAAAGATCTAAAAGAGGTCCTCGCCAACATCGGAACCTTCGTGACCGGGCTCGCCAAGGACGGCATGAAGAACCTGCTCGCCCTCGATGTCACCGACCTCTCCAAAACGCCGGATGCCATCGCGATCGCGGACAAAACCTCCAACTCCACCGCGACGCTGAAAGAAATCCAGTCTGTCGTCGCCACGTTCGACACCGGTTTGTCCGCCGAACTCGCCACGCTGGCGCAGACCGATCAATTCAGCCTTACCTATGTCGATACCTTCGCCCCGATCGACAGCATCGTTGCCGATCCCACTGCCTATGGTCTGACCAATGTGATCTCGCCCTGCTTGACCGTCGCCTCCAGCAAGAGTCCAGCAACGGTCTGCAGCGATCCGAACCAGTATCTGTTCTGGGACGGGCTGCACCCGACCGCCGCCGGCCACCAGCTGGTCGCCGATGTGGTGCTCGAACAGGTGCCCGAACCGGGCAGTATCGGGCTGCTGGCGATCGGCGTGACCGGACTGCTCCTGATCCGCCGCCGCCGCGCGGGCCGCTCCCTGCCGCTCTGACTTAGCCGGAACCGGTCGGTCAGGGCTGTTCCGGCGCGATCCCGGCCAGAACCTGCCGCGCCTCATCGGCATCGAGGCCGATCTGGCGGCGCAGCGCCTCGAAACTCTCGAATTTGCGTTCGTCGCGCAGGAAATGGTGCAGCGACACCGCGATCTCCTGCCCGTACAGATCGCCCGTGAAGTCGAACAGATGCGCCTCGACCCGTGCGATCGCGCCATCCGCCACGGTCGGGCGGCGCCCGATATTGGCCACTCCTTTTACAATTCGGCCGTCTTCGAGCGCCGCCGTGACGGCATAGACCCCGCGCGCAGGCTCGACATGGCGGCCCAGCGCGATATTCGCGGTCGGAAACCCGATCGTGCGGCCCCGCGCATCGCCATGCGCCACCACGCCACGGATCACATGGGGCCGACCCAGCAGCGAGGCCGCGCGTTCGGGATAGCCATCCTGAAGCAGCCGGCGGATGCGCGTGGAGGAGATCGGCCCCTCGGCATCGTCGAGATGCGGCACCACGCTGAGGCCGATTCCGAGCGCTTCGGCCTGCTCGCGCAGCAGGGTCACGTTGCCGCCGCGTCGGTGGCCGAAGGCGAAATCCGCGCCGCACGCCAGATGCACCGCCCCGATCCCGCGATGCAGCACGTCGCCGATGAACGCCTCCGCCGTGAGCGTCGAAAAATGCCGGTCGAATGGCAGTTCGTACAGGATCGCGACGCCCTGCTCGGCCAGCGCCGCCGCGCGTTCGGCCTCCAGCGTCAGGCGGAATGGCGGATCGTCCGGGCGGAAGAATTCGCGGGGATGCGGCGCGAAACTCAGCACGGCGCGCGGCGCATCGGGTCGCGCCTGATGCGCCGCCGCCAGCACCTCGACATGGCCGCGATGCACCCCGTCGAAATTGCCGAGCGCGACCGAAGCGCCGCGCAGCGGGGCCGGAACCTCGCGCCAGTCGCGAACGATCGTGATCATTCGGCGGCGCGCGGCGTTTCGGCGACCGCGACCACCGCCTCGCTCGGCGGAATCACCACGGCCTCGCCCTCGATCACCACCTTGCCGCGCACGAGGCAGCGGGTCCGCATCGTCGCGCGCTTGCGCTCAGGGTCGAGAGCGGCGACCTCGACCACCGCGGTCACGGTCTCGCCGATCCGCACCGGGGCGCGAAACCGCATCGACTGGGTGAGATAGATCGTCCCGAGACCGGGCAGCACCGTGCCGAGCACCGCCGAAATCAGGCTGCCGCACAACATTCCGTGCGCCACGCGGCCCTTGAACAGGGTCTGTTCGGCGAGTTCCTCGTTGAGATGGACCGGGTTGGTGTCCATCGAAACTGCCGAGAACAGAAGAATATCGGCCTCCGTGATGGTCTTGCCGAGCGAAGCGGTCTGGCCGATTTCCAACTGGTCGAATGTAACACAATGTGGCATAGCGTGTCCCGGTGGCCGACATGAACGTTGGGGCGCACAAACGCCGGTTTGGGGCGTCGGGTCAAGGTTGGGGACGGTTCAGGGTGACGAGGTATCGGGACGGAATGCGAGAGTCGCCATAATGAAAAGCTCCGTCTCGGAATGGCTTCGGCCATTGCCGACCGCATTGACCGCGCTTGTGATGCTGCTGATTTTCATTGGCATCCTGATCGGTCGTTTCGTGCTGCCACCGGGCAGCGCGGCACTTCCGGGAACGATCGCGCATCAACTGCTTTCCTGGGATGGGCGCCATTATTATTACATCATGCGGTTTGGCTATAGCTGGAATCCAAACGTCGGTGAGCTTCCGGGGCATTATCAGCAAATCGAATTTTTTCCGGTACAACCAATACTGGATGAGATGATTCGCTGGATTACAGGGAGCCGAGCTCCGATTCTGATGGTGCTTCTTTCACTGGGCTTGGGCATCGCTTCGATTTATGCAATGGACCACGTCTCCCGAAGTGTCATGACGTTGTCCGAAGCTCGATGGACCACGATTTTTTTTGCGTTATGGCCGGTATCCAGTTTCTACGTTATGGGATATCCGACCGGCTTAATCACCATATGCATCATCTTTTGCCTTGGCGACCATAACGCTGGCCGATATTGGCGCTCTGCCGCGTGGTGTGGTCTGGGCACCGCTACGGCGCCCACCATGGTTTTCGTTGCGTTCGCCTTGGGACTTCATCGTCTGGTTCGATGGCTGGCAGAGCCGCGCAAGGCAGCGGCGATCCCGTGCCTGGTCGGGTGGGGCATTGTCTGTATCTGGGGGATCTTGGGATTCATGATCTACCAGGCGTTTCGTTTTCACGATCCCTTCGCGTTCAGCAAGGCAGCCGCCGCCTGGGGGGGCGCGCCACCGTTCGGTCCACGTTTGTCACGGCTGTTCGAGCCAGATTGGTATACTCAGCAGGCCGCCGCCGGCCTACGAGAGATCGACCACGGACTTGGGATATTTCATTCGGATCTCCGAAAGGCCGCAAACAGTATTCAGTTCGGCGTTCAGAGATGGATCAACACGGCCACGATGCTGGTTGTGCTGATCGGATTGATTGCCGCCACCGTGTCTCTCTCCCGTCGTGCGCCGATCTTTGTCCTGGCCGGATGGACGGTGTTCGCGGGCTATCTGTGGTTCATCGTCAGCACCGATCAGAACATGCTCGCGGCACCGCGGCTATTGATGCCAGCGGTCGCCCTGTTCATGGGGCTTGGCTGGTTGTCGACAAAATTGCCTCATCCTTTATCTTACGCACTCGGTCTCGGTCTAAGCATCGTCAGCATCGCCGAAGTTGCCTTTGCAGCTGGCGGCTACTGGGTGGTCTGATCTCGTCACCATCCCGTCCCGGACAGGGTCGGTGGCCAATCCGCCCGCGCCTCCCTATGATACCGGTCCGGTCTGTCCCGAAAGGATGTTTCATGCGCGGTGTCGTGCGGTTTCTGATTGCCTTGATCGTGATCCTGGCAATCGCCTATCTCGGCGCCTGGTGGTACGTGCAGGGACGGATGGCGGTCGCGTTCCGTCAGCAGGAACAGGCCTTGCGCGCCGCCGGTTGGACCGTCACCCACGGAGCCACCGCCCGTGGCACCTCGCCGCTCGCGGCAACCTACACCGTGCAGGACATCGCGTTCACCCCGCCGGATCAGGGCGTGCCGCGCCCGACCATTACCCTGCCGCAGCTCTCGGTGAAGGTCGCTCTGGCCGCGCCGTTCACCCTCGATATCGGCCTGCCACTCGCCTGGCATATCGCGATGTCGCAAGGGCCGGCCTTCACCCTGCGTTTCGCCACCATCCATGACGATTACCAGATCGACCCGAACGCCCTGCTCGGCCACAAGGCCAATCCCCTGCGCTCCGGCACGATCCGGTTCACCGGCATGCGGCTCGACAGCGCCGAGACCAATTTCACCCTGATCAGCATCGCGTCCTACGTTGCGACCGGACATGACGACCCCGATGCCGGGACCCACGCCACGGCACTGATGCTGCACCAATCCCTCAAGGGCCTCGCTCTGCCGCCGATTTTCGGCA
>JAQTXO010000014.1 GCA_028688765.1 Acidiphilium sp.
TGGTCGGCGCGCTCGTGGTCGGCGGCGGCCTGTTCCTCTATTTCAGCAGCGGCCTGCCGAGCGTCGCGAAGCTGCGCCATTACGAGCCACCGCTGGAAACCCGGATCTATGCCGATAATTTCCGCCTGATCGCCGCCCTCGGCACCCAGCACCGGATTTACGTGCCATACGACCGCATTCCCCATCTGGTGGCAAGCGCGTTCATTTCGGCGGAAGACCGGAATTTCTGGACCGAGCCGGGAATCGACCCGCTGGCAATCGTGCGCGCCGGTTTCGTGGACATGACCCGCCTGGGCACCCACGAGCGCCCGCTGGGAGCCTCGACCATCACGATGCAGGTGGTCAAGAACATGCTGCTCGACAACCGGATCGATTTCACCCGGAAAATCAAGGAAGCCATCCTCGCCCTCCGGGTGAACCGCGCCATGAGCAAGCAGCGGATTCTCACACTCTATCTGAACGAGATCTATCTTGGGCAGAATTCATGGGGCGTGGCGGCGGCGGCGGAGGCGTATTTCGATAAACCCCTGTCGCAACTGAGCATTGCCGAGGCCGCCATGCTGGGCGGTCTGCCGAAGGCGCCGACCAACTACAATCCGTTCCTGCATCCGAACCGGGCGCTCCGGCGGCGCAACTGGGTTATCGGGCGGATGCGCGATGACGGGGTGATCACAAGCGCGGAAGCCCGCACCGCGCTCGCCTCGCCTCTGCTGCCCAAAGCCGCGGCAGGATCGCGCCCGGTCCCCGGTGCCGGCTACTTCATCAACGCGGTCGAAGCGCAGCTGGTGCAGATGTTCGGCCAGAAAACCACGATGGAGGGCGGTCTGATCGTGCGGACCAGCCTCAACCCCAAGCTGCAAACCGCGGCGATGGACGCGATGCGCGACCGGCTGGAAGCCTACGACCACGAATTCGGCTATTATCACGGACCGGTCGGCCACCTCGATATCACAGATCTTTCGACCGGATGGGCCAAGGCCCTGGCCAAACAGCCCACCCCGCCCGGCCTGCGCCGGCGGTGGCGCCTCGGCGTGGTGATCGCCACCACCCCTGCCCTCGCCCATATCGGCTGGATTCAGGGCGATAACGCATCGGCCACCCGCACCGGAACCCTGACGCGCGGTGCCCTCCAATGGGGACGGCCCGAAATCCACGGCGCCCCGGGCCCTCTGCTCCGCAGTGTCGATCAGATGCTCAAGCCCGGCGACGTCATCATGATCGACCCGCACAAACCGGCCAAGGGCGGCACGGTATCGCTTGAGCAGATCCCCCATGTCGAAGGCTCGATGCTGAGTCTGAACCCGGAAACCGGGCGGGTGAGCATCATGGTCGGCGGCTGGAGCAACCGGATGAGCCCCTACAACCGCGCGACCCAGGCTCACCGCCAGCCGGGTTCGAGCGTCAAACCGTTCGACTACCTCACCGCGATGCAGGCCGGCATCCAGCCGGACGCGACCATACTCGATGCCCCCTTCACCCAGCGCATGGCCGATGGCCAGTTGTACCGCCCGGGCGATTACGAGGATAATTTCCTCGGGCCGGTGCCGGTGTTCTATGCGATCGAGCAGTCGCTCAACCTTGCCACGCTCCATCTGGTACGGCGCGTGGGACTCGCCAACGTGGCCGCGAATTTCGAAAAGTTCCGCATCGTCCATCACATGCCGCTGATCTATCCGGCGGCGATCGGCGCGCTGGATACCACGCTGTGGCGCATGGTCCGCGGCTATGCCGCGCTCGACGAATACGGGCGGCAGGTCGAACCCTCGCTGATCGACAGCGTGACCGCACCGGACGGACATATCCTGTATCAGGCACCCGACCAGTCCTGTGCGAACTGCATGGATGGCTCGGCGGATCAGCCCCCCGTGCTCAACCGCCCCGGCGCGCAACTCGCCGACCCGGACAGCGTGTATCAGGTCATCATGATGATGCGGAACGTCACCGAATACGGCACCGGCGTGCCGGCGGTGGTCGGGCTGCATCGGCCGATCGCGGGCAAAACCGGCACCACCAACAATTTCAACGATGCGTGGTTCATCGGGTTCATTCCACAAATGGTGACCGGCTGCTGGATCGGGTACGACACGCCGCGCGATCTGGGCAACAACCAGACCGGCGGCAACGTGTGCGGGCCGGCATGGAACCAGTACATGAAAGTCGCGCTCAAGGGTCAGCCGGTGATCGATTTCCCGACCCCGAAGGGAATGACGCTGGCCCGCGTCTCGTTCGGCAACCAGACCGTCACGGAGGCGTTCAAGCCGGGTCAGGTGCCGGGGGCGCAATCCAACCTCGGGCTGGTCGCCGATAATCCGCTCGGTCTGGGCGGGGCGCTGACCAATGCGGACGGCCAGAACGCGCAGCACGATTTCAACCCCGCGAGCGCCGGCGGCAGCAGCACCGGCAGCACCACACCCACCCCGCCGCCCGCGAAGAGTGTCGACAAATCGCTGGGCGGCCTGTATTAGGCCGCCTCGATCAAACCCTGATATGGAATAAGCCCGATGTCCGCCGAAACCCAAGCTCTTGCCGAGCAGATCACGCAAAGCGTGGCCCTGCTGAGGAGGCATCTTTGACTGGGATGCCGCACTCGACAAACTCGACCGTCTGAACTCGCAGGCCGAAGACCCCTCGCTGTGGAGTGATGCCGCCGCAGCACAATCCCTGCTCCGCGAGCGCAACCGACTGGTCACCCAGACCGATGCGGTGCGTGCGATCGAACGCGAGACCGAAGACGCGATCATGCTGGTCGAACTCGCGGAAATGGAAGGGGATCAAGCGGTCCTGGCCGAGGCGGAAGCCGGATTGAAGCGGATTTCCGAGGACGCCAAACGTCGCGAGATCGAAAGCCTGCTCTCCGGCGAAGCCGACGCCAATGATTGCTACATGGAAATCAACGCCGGCGCGGGCGGCACCGAGGCCCAGGATTGGGCCGAGATGCTGATGCGGATGTACACCCGCTGGGCCGAGCAGCATGGCTACAAAGTCAGCATGCTCGATCAGTCGGAAGGCGAACAGGCCGGCATCAAGTCGGCCACCCTCCAGATCACCGGCATGAACGCCTATGGCTGGCTCAAGACCGAAGCGGGGGTCCACCGTCTGGTCCGCATTTCCCCGTTCGATGCCAATGCCCGGCGGCAGACCAGCTTCGCTAGCGTCTGGGTCTATCCGGTGGTGGACGACACCATCGAAATCGAGATCGATCCGTCGGACCTCAAGGTCGATACCTATCGCGCTTCGGGTGCCGGCGGCCAGCACGTCAACAAAACCGAGAGCGCGATCCGGATCACCCATATCCCGACCGGGATCATCGTCGCCTGCCAGACCGATCGCAGCCAGCACCGCAACCGCGCGACCGCGATGGAAATGCTCAAGGCCCGAATGTACGAAGCCGAATTGCAGCGACGCGAGGCGGCAAGTGCGGCAACCGAGAGCACCAAGCGCGATATCGGCTGGGGCCATCAGATCCGCTCCTACGTGCTCGCCCCCTATCAGTTGGTGAAGGATCTACGAACCAACTGGGAAAGCGGCAACCCCGAAGCGGTGCTGAACGGCAATCTCGACGAGTTCATGGCCGCCTCCCTCGCCGCCCGCGTCGGCGCGACACGGAGTGAGGCTTCGGCCCAGGCGAGTTAGCCTCTCGCAAAAAATACCGTCTGAAAATGGGAAAAGGCGCGGATCGCTCGATCCGCGCCTTTTCGACACCATGCGCGGGCGTTATTTGCCCGATTGACCCGCCGGAGCCGTAGCGGGTGCGGCGGTCATGGTGATCATCGCCGGGTTGGCCTCGCCGCTGGCGGCGGGGGATTTCGGATTGGGATCGGCGAGTTTGGCCGGTCCTTCGAGGTAGGGGAACTGCGCGGCCATCTTCGCACCATAGAGCGGTTTCGAAACGCCCTGATGGCAGGTCGAGCAGTCGATCTTCGCAACATCCCCGCCCGCTCCGAGCATATTGTGCGGGAAGGTCGCGGTCAGAGGCAGCATGTAGTCATTGTTCAGACCCCGAACCATATGGAGCCCGTAATACGCGATGACACGCTTGGGCGTGCTTTCCGACCAGGAGCCGAAATCGCGCGACTGATGGCAGAATTCGCAATTGACCCCGAGCGAGGTGGCGAAGTTCATCATCAGCGCATAAGTCCAGTTGGTCTGCTGGATCGACATGCGGTTGCCGGTGGGCAGAGCCGTGGTGCCTTCGGTATTGATCAGCGCATTCACCCCGCCCTTGGGATGACCGACCAGAAAGGATGAGAACGGATCATAGGGCAGCGCCGAATCATCCGCCGCGAGCGAAGGCCGCGCCTCACCGGTTGCGGTATCCATCAACCCGGTCGCATGGGGCGGTTCGACCCCGTTGAACCAGACGTATTTCGGCGCATTATTGCCGCGATGGCAGGTATAGCACGTCACGCCGACATTCTTGACGTGGGATTTCCAGTGCGAATTGATATAGATCGTCATCTGGATCATGCGGCGCGCGACACGTTTGGTATATTTGGCATCGGACGCGAAATTGCCGCTGACATGGCAGTAGTTGCAGCCCTGCTTCGGCGCGACCCACTGGGTCATCGAGACCATGATCCGCGCGAAAGCACCGGCAGGAACGTCCTTGAGCACCTGGACGTTCTTGTAGATGGTCCCGGCCAGCGGCCCCGCATTGTTCTGCGGCAGAACCGCCGGTGCCTGATTCATCGCGAAGGATGCCGCGATCGCCGCCGGGTTCGAAACATCCATCGCGCCGGTGCCGCGATAGCCGATCTGCTCGATGTGAGCAGGCGGGCGTTGCAAGGTGAGCACCGCAATGAAGGCCAGCGCAAGACCGCCGATCAAAGCGAGCAGGGGGATCGTGACTCTCATGGGTTCGCTCCCGTTCCGGTCGTACCAGCGCCGGTGAGGGTGGGGTTGGGAACATGGCCGTAAACATGCGGATAAGGTGGCGCGACATGGTGCTTCACAGCCCAGAGGAACCAGTTATCGACCACGGTGCCGGTGAGCAGAATGCCGATGCCTCCGGTCAGTGTGGTCAGCACCGCGAACCACCAGGCCCAGCGATGGATCGACTCCATCGTGGCATTGAACCCCATGGTCCAGCGCCAGAACAGCGCGGCGCGTTCCGAGGCGGTGCCACGATCCACGATCTGCTCGGCCTCCCGCTCGCCGCCGAACCGGCTGACCGCCAGAATCGTCGCCCCGTGCATCGCGAACAGCAGAACCGAGCCATACAAAAACACGATCGAGAGCATATGGAACGGATCATAATAGAGGTTGCCATAACGGAGCGAAAACGAAACCGTCCAGTCCAGATGAGGGAAAATCCCGAACGGCGGCGCTTCGCCCCAGCTGCCCATCAGCAGCGGGCGAATAAAGCCGAGCACCAGGAACAGCCAGATCGCAGAGGCGAACGCCCAGGCGGTATGGGTGCCGATCCCGAGCTGGCGCGACCGGCGATAGATCCGCGCCCACCAGAGAATCAGCGAACTCGTCAGGAACAGCCCGGCAAGCAGCCACCAGCCGCCATGCTGAAGCGGCGGAAGGCTCAGACCATAAGCCGGTGCCGGCGGTTCGAGCGCCAGCCACGGCAGATCACGCACGAAGCGGATCGGGTTCCAGTTCACCGAGGCCCACATATTGAGCCCGATGATCTCGAACGCGACCACGAAACAGATGATCGAGGCCACCCCGAGCGTGCCGAGATAGATCGGCCCGACCTGGGCATTGCCGATCTGCCCGAGCATGTAGCTGAAAAAGGGCTTGCCCTGCCGGCCCCAGCTTCCCGACGGTGCGGGCACCCCCTCATGCAGGGGACCGCGGATCTGCACCCGGGTAAAGATGTTCTGGTATTCGGCCATTACAGCCTCCCTACTGACAATTCGTTATGGATTTCGCTCTGGTGCATGGCCGCCTCAGTGTCCGCCGAACTGCCAGATCGGCAGATGCAGCCACCAGCCCCACCATGAAGGCCAGCCCTGGGTCCAGAACGGGCCGGAGATCAGAATGCAGGCCGCACTCGCAAACCCGGCCCCGAGGGCAAGGAACAGACCAAGCCGGTGGATGCCGAGGGTGCCGATCGAATAGCCGATGAAGTCGCGGAAAAACGTATCCTCGTGCTCGGTGAATTTGGCGGTCTCGCCCTTGGCCGGATTGACCGCGCCGAGCACCAGCGACCCGTGCAGGGCCAGCGCAAAGGTCGTGGTGAAAAACAGCGTCACCGCCACCATATGCATCGGATTATATTCGAAATTGATATAATTATACCCGGTGTTCGACACCCAATCGAGATGGGACATGATGCCGTAGGGAAATCCCACCCCCCACGCCCCCATCAGCAGCGGGCGGATCACTTCGAGCGAAACATACGCGAAAATCGCGACGCTGAAGGCCGCCGGCACATGCAGGCCGATGCCGAGCTTGCGCGAAATCTCGACCTCGCGCAGCGCCCACGACCCGAACGAGCCGACCGCGCAGATGGTAATGATCTGCCACAGCCCGCCATGGGCGAGCGGCGCGAAGCCGAGCCCGTAGGAAAGGTTGGGCGGGGCGATATTGATCTCCCAGATATTCCAGGTCGGCCCGATCGCCGCACCCCAGATGATCAGGGCGGTGCCGAGCAGGGTAAAAAACCCGCCGACGACGCCGAAGAACCCGACGTAGAACGGCCCTACCCAGAAATCGAACAGATCGCCGCCGAGCAGGGTGCCGCCGCGGACCCGGTATTTTCTTTCAAAACTGAGCATTGCCATCGGGCTGTTCCTTGTCGCTCGTTAGGTCTCGATCGAGGCCCTCGCCCGATGCGGCCTGGCTTGCCAGGCGCGCACCGGGGTTGGCGAAGGGCTTGCGCCCTCCATGCCTGGTCGAAGTTTACTTGTTTGCCGGCATCGACGATTGCTGCTGCATCGTCATCGCCGGGCCACCCGCACCGAGCCAGTCGAAACGCGGCGTGCTCAGCAGGATGAAGTGAATCAGGATGGCCAGCGCAAACAGGAAAACCCCGAGTGCGGTGAGAACCCTGCGCGGATCGAACAGAAGCCACATGCGCCACATGGTCTGTCCTCCCTCAACCGATATTCGAGGTGAGCATCTTCACCCCGATATGAGCGTTGGTGAGAAACCCGGTCACATAGCCATGCGGGCCGGGAATCCACGGGCGCCACTGCCAGACGAGGAAGTGGGCGATGATCGCAATAGCGACGAAGCCGATGAAGCTCATCGTAAAGATGGAGTGAAACTCCTTCGCTTCGCGCTCGGTCAGGCCGGATAGCGAGCCTTCCCGATCTTGTGTGGTCATGGACATGATAGAGATATCCTCGATTTGGGCTGGCACGTTGCCGGGACAGACCAGTTCCGCGCGGACCCCGCGCGGGGGGACGGATGCCGCCTTGCGAACGACACCCGATGGGTGGGCCCGGCACGCCTTGCCGGGCGAATGGAAAGCGACGGGCTCACGCAGGCACCCGTTCGCGGAATGCGGCCTCGACATGCGCCGTGGTCACGCGGGCCGACCCCTCGTGCCGGGCCTCGCGCTCGGCGCGGTCGCGCAGCCGCTTGGCCGCCGAAATCCGGATCAGGAACGGCTCGGTCTCCAGATGACGATCGAGCGCGGCCAACGCCGCCGGCTCCCACAACCCCGCCGCATCGGCGCGGGCCGGGGTCGGATCGATCTTGTCGAGTTCGGTGCCGAGCGGCAGGATGGTGAACAACGCATCGAACAGCGCGTTGCAGTATTCCTGCACCACATAGGTCGCTCCCGCGTAACCCATGAACGGCGTACCGGTCGCCCGGCGAATGATCGCACCGGGAAACGAGGCCGGAATATAGGTCGAGCGCCCGCCGCGTTCGGCGGCATACATCCGCTCGTTGAACGAGCCGAACAGCACCAGCGGCGGGGTTTTCGCAATCGCCGCCCGCACCGCATCGTTGTCCGGCTTCACACCAGGCTTGCGCGCGAAGGCAAAGGTGCAGGGAATCCCCAGATCTTCCTCAAGCAGGCGCTTCAGCCCGCGCGTATAGGTCTCGGTCGCCACCACGGCGAAGCTCGCGGTCGCAAAGAAGTCCTGGGTCACGCTGCGCCACAGATCCCAGATCGGCTTGATCGTGGTCTCCTTCTCGCGCGCAATGAACGGCTCCGGATCGAGCCCGGTGAGTTCACCGAGCTTGCGCAGGAAATTGGTGGTCGCGTGAATGCCGAACGGTGCCATCATATACGGCTTGCCGAGCTCCTCGCAGAGCTTGCGACCGAACTCGCGATACAGGCAGATATTCACCCCCGCATCGGCGAGTTTCGGCGTATCCCTGAGCTGCGCCCCGAGCGGAAACGACAGATTGACCTCGCAGCCGATCCCCTCGACCAGCCGCCTGATCTCCGCAACATCGGACGGCATGTTGAACGTGCCGTAGATCGCCCCGATGATATTGACGAGCGGCTTTTCGGCCTTGGGCTCCGGCCGCTTCGCCTTCGCATTGCCGAACTCGCTGTAAAGATAGACCAGCGCCCGATCCGCACTCTGCCACTGATCCTCATCGATGGTGCGCGGCAGAAACCGCCGGAGGTTCGAACCCTCGGGCGTCACGCCGCCCCCGATCATCTCGGCGATACTGCCGGTCACGACAATGGCGGGCAATTTCTGATCCCCGCTCGCGGCGGCGCGCTTCATCGGCCCCTCGGTCCCGGTCATCGAGAGGGAATCCTCGTCGAGCCCGGTCACCACGATGGGCAGTTCATGCGGCGGCAGCGCATCGGTGTAATGCAACACCGCGGTCACCGGCAGGTTTTCGCACCCGACCGGCCCGTCGATCACGACCCGCAACCCCTTGATCGCGGAGAACACGTAAACCGCGCCCCAATACCCCCCGGCCCGATCATGATCCTGAACCAGCATCAGACCACCTCCGCTTTCACGGGCCGGGTCACGATGCGCGGCGGTGGCGTCGGCGCAGGGGCCGCTTCGAAAAAACCGACCATGCGGCTGAACCGCTCACGTCCCTTGCACTGGGCGGCAACAATGGCGGGCAGTGCCGCCGCCCCCGCAGCGCCGAAAACCGGGCGGGCCGAGACCATATTGGTGAAATAAACCGCCGGCGTGCCGATCTCCTTCGCCGCCTGAACCAGCGGCGTGGTCCCGAGCGCCAGATCGGGCTTCACCTCGCGCATCGCCGCGATATCCTGCTCCAGCGAGGCGCGATACTGGACATGGGTGCCCTGTTCCTCCAGCCAGATCCGGTCGGCATCGCTCCATTCGGTGCGCGGCAGGGCGGTCCCGACATAGGGGATCGTCGCCCCGGCCTCGATCAGCAGGCGGGCAACCAGCAGCTCCGAGCCTTCATAGCCCGAAACGACCATGCGGGCGTTCACCGGATTGGCGGCCATCACCGCACGGATCGGCGCAAGCGCCTGGGCCTTGGCGCGGTCGATCGTTACAGCATCGATATTGGCTGCCCTGCCGATCGCATCGAGCCAGTCGGCGGTCGCGGCCTCACCGACCGGGGCGGACCCGACCACGGCACGACCGGCGGCGGCGAATTCCCGCACGCTGGCGGTGTAGAACGGATGCACCGCCGCGGCGATGCTGCAATCGAGCGCGGCATAAAGGTCGCGCCATTCCCGCGCCGGCAGTTGCGGGCCGATCGCAAGCCCCATCGGTGCCAGCATGGCGGCAACCCCGGGCGGATCGGCGGGAAACAATTCACCCAGCAGCGTCACGCGCTGCCCGTCCGCCAGTTCGGTCCGGGGCCGGGCGACCGCGCCGGCCTCGGCCTCGGCCTCGGTGCGGGCATAGCGCAGCATCGCCCCGGCCAGCACATCCTTCGCCTCGGCATGGGTCGGCACCCCGAAACCGGGCACATCGATCCCGATAATGCGCACCCCGTCGATCTCTTTCGGCAACAGGTCGAGCGGCACGCCCGAAGCGGTCGGCACGCACAGATTGATGATCACCACCGCATCGTAATCGGCAGGCCGCGCCGTCTCGCGCACCGCCTTGCGGATGTCCTCGAACAGCTGGCCGGTCACCAGGGTTTCGGAATCGAACGGCACATACCCCACGCTGCGGCGCGCCCCATAGAAATGCGAAGTGAAGGTCAGCCCGTAAACGCAGCACGCCGAACCGGACAGGATCGTGGCCACCCTGCGCATCCGCAGGCCGACCCGCAGCGCCCCGAACGCCGGACACATCGATTGCGGCTGATCGTGCGGCCCCTTGGGATAATCGGTCGCCAGACGATCGAGCAGCGCCGATTTCCCGGCGGCGCGCGCCGCCTGCTGCATCGTGTCGGTGCCGCCGTGGCAGCCGGCGGCTGGTTTCGCGACGGCAACGGTGCCATCGGGCGGGCTCATGGTCACGCGCCCTCGTAGACGATTTCGAGCGAGGGTTTGTTCAGGATGGTCGAGCCGCACATATCCTCAAGGCTCGCAGGCTGCAACGTCACGCCCCGCCCCACCGCCTCGCCCTTGAACAGGCCGAGCAGCGCGTCGTGGGTCAGCGGCTTCGGGCGGATCGGCGGCGCTTCGGCAACCTGAACCCCGAGCGCCTCGAACAACGGCGCCCACTGGCCGCCCTTCTGGCCGACGATTTCGTAATTGGCCGATTTCCGCCGGATATCCTCATCCGCCGGAATCGCGGCCAGCACCGGAATCCCGACCGCCTCGGCAAAGGCCTGCGCCTCGCCGGTGCCGTCATCCTTGTTGATGACGAGCCCGGCAACCCCGACATTACCCCCGAGATTGCGGAAGTAATCGACCGCCGAACACACGTTGTTGGCAACATAGAGCGATTGCAGATCGTTCGAGCCGACCACGATGACTTTCTGGCAAAGATCGCGCGCGATCGGCAGGCCGAACCCGCCGCACACCACGTCCCCGAGGAAATCGAGCAGGACGTAATCGAAATCCCATTGATGGAACCCGAGCTTGTCGAGCAGTTCGAACCCGTGAATGATCCCCCGCCCGCCACAGCCGCGCCCGACTTCCGGCCCGCCGAGTTCCATGGCGAACACCCCGTCGCGCTTGAAACACACATCGCCGATCAGCACCGGCTCTCCCGCCGCCTTCTTGCGCGACGAGGTTTCAATGATCGTGGGGCACGAGCGCCCGCCGAACAGCAGCGAGGTGGTGTCGCTCTTCGGATCGCACCCGATCAGCAGAACCCGCTTGCCGAGCTGCGACATCATATAGGACAGGTTGGCGAGGGTAAAGCTCTTGCCGATCCCGCCCTTGCCATAGATCGCAATGATCTGGGTCTGCTTCGGGGACGCGACGCTGGCCCCGACCTCGATATCCGGGGCAATACGGCCAGTGGATGCGTTCATGAGGCGTCTCTCCAATCGATGAGAAGTTTCAGGCAATCGTCCGTGCCAAAGGCGGTGTGGTAGGCGCCCGCTGCATCCCGCGCCGGGATGCGGTGGGTGATCAGCCCGCCGAGATCGAGCCGGCCTTCGGCGATCAGGGCAGTGACGCGCGCAAGATCCGGCTTCTGCCATTGCGCCGCGATCGCAATCCGCGCCTCGCGCATGAAGGCGGGAGCGAACGCGAATTGGATGGGTGCCGCATAGAACCCGGCAAGAACGATCTGCCCCTGCGGCGCGAGCCGGGCGATCAGCGCATCGAGAATCGCCGCATCGCCGCTGGCATCGATCACCGCTCGATAATCGCGCCGGGGATCGCTCCCGGCGTGGCAAATCTTATAGCCCTGCGCGCCATCCATCCGATTCGGGTTGGTCTCCCACACCGTGGGGGCACCACCGTCGATCACCGCAAGCCGCGCGATCAGACGGCCCAGCACGCCGTGGCCGATGATCAGATCCGGCGGCCCGCCCGCAATGGCGAGCGCATGCTGCGCCGTGGCGGCAAGAGCGATCAGCGCGCCGCGATCGCCAAGATCGGGTGCGATAGGAACAACCCGGTCAGCCCCGGCGACCAGATGGCTGGCATTGGCGCCGAACAGCCCGCGCACCGCCCCGAAGCAGCGGGCACCAGGGACGAATACATGCTCGCCGATCCGCGATTTCGCCTCCGCCCCGGCGTCGATGACACGACCGACCGCCTCGTAGCCCGGCACCAGCGGATAGCCCATGCCGGGAAAATCCGGCATCGCACCGGACCAGATGAGTTTTTCCGTGCCCGCGCTGATCCCGCTGTAATCGACCGCCACCAGCACGTCGTTCGCAACCGGCGCATCGAGCGCGATACGGCGAAGGGCGACGTGCTTTGGGGAGTCGATGATGACGGCAAGACTATCAGACAATGCACGTCCTCCCTGTGGAGTGCCGCATCCGGTTGATACCGGGATACGAGTGTAAGAATACTCTGACAGTCTTGATTGTCAATCTAAATTTACACTGGTCGGTGAACGAACCCGCCATCCTCATGCCGCGCGCGCCGTGATCACGCTCGCCAGCATCGGCTGGTTGGTGGCGTGCCGGCGCGCGGCGGTGAACCCGGCAGCGCTGAGCATGGCGAAAAGTTCGGCGGGGCGGCGCGGCCGTCCACTGCCCATGGCGAACAGATAGAGCCCGAAATAGGCATCGCCCATCGATAAGGCCCCCTTGGTGCCGGCCATCGGCTCGGCAATCAGCAGCGTGGCGCCCCGCTCCAGCGCGGCACGCGCGTTGCGCAGAATCGCCATCGCCTGGTCGTCGTCGTGATCGTGCAGCACCCTGATCAGGGTGATGATGTCGGCATCGCGCGGCAGCGGATCACGCCGCATGTCGCCGCCGCACACCCGGCTCCGCCCCGCGAGACCGGCAGCGGCGAGTTTCCGCCGCGCCAGCTCGGCAACCGGCGGCACATCGAACAGCGTGAGGTCGAGCAGCGGCGCAGCAGGGGCCAGCGCGGTGAGGAAACTCCCGTCGCCGCCGCCAAGATCGAGCAACCGCCGATGGCGCCTGAAATCATAGGCCGCAAGGATCTCGGCGGCGATCATCGGCTGCGATGCCGCCATCAGCGCGGAATAGGTCCCGGCGCGGTCCTCGCTGGCAGCATCGTAGGGCCAGAACGCCGCGAGGCTGGCATCGCTCTCGCCGCGCAGCAGCGCCACCGGGTCCGCAAGATCGCGATAGAGCAGCGCATGATGCCGCACCATGGCGGCAATCCCCGGATTGCCCCGCAGCGCCGCCCCGAGCGGGCCGAGGCGCGCCGTGGTGCCATCGGTCTCCAGCAGCCGCAGCGCGGCAGCGGCGCGGATCAGCCGCAGCGCCGCCTCGCCCGGCATATCGGCCTCGGCCGCAATCGTCGCGATGGCCACGGGCCGTTTCGCAAGCCGCTCGAACAGATCGAGACTGACGCAGGCCGACAGCGTCTGCGCATAGACGAATCCGGCGCAGAGATCGAACAAGGCGGTCGCCTCGCGCCGCGCGATCGGCCGGGTCAGCGGAAACGCCGCCGCCCAGTGCTGAAACCGTGGACTGGCGAGCAGCCGGTTCCGAATCGCCTGCCAGCGGTCGCGCAGCGACAGCGGCAATGCGCCGGCCACAACCGTCATGCGGCCACGCGCGCGAGAGTTTTCGGCACAAGTCGCTTGGCCTCCTGCACGATCAGCGCCCGCAGCGGCACCGCACCGGGACAATCGGGGATCGAAGCGGCAGCATCCTCGGCAATCCGGTCGAGCCGATCGAGCGCGCCGTCAATTCCGTGCAGCGTGACCGCGCTGGGCCGATGCAGCGCCCGATCCTGTCCGATCGGCTTGCCGCAGACCGCCTCATCTCCGGCGGCGTCGCACAGATCATCGGCAATCTGGTAGGCATCACCAAGATTTTCGCCGAGCGCACGCCAGGGTGCCGGATTATGGCCCGCACTCAGCGCCCCGGCCATGGCGGCGGCAGCGAACAATGCGCTGGTCTTGGCACGCTGATACCGCGCCAGATCGACATCATCCTCGCTTTCCCACGCCTGTCCCGCCACGATCCCGCCCGGCATCCCGACCGCCTGCCCGACAATGCCGATCAGCCCGGCCAGATGCGCCGGGTGCCCGGCACATCCCAGGGCCACGGTCTGAAACGCGAGCACGATCAGCGCATCCCCCGCCAGCACCGCGAGCGGCGCGCCGAACGCGGCATGGACCGAAGGTTTCCCCCGGCGGATCGGCGCATCGTCGAAACACGGCAGATCATCGTGAACCAGCGAGGCGCAATGCAGGAATTCGAGCGCAGCCCCCGCAGCGGCGGCGCATTGCGGATCGTTCGCCCCGCACGCCGCCGCCACCGCCAGACAAAGCCGCGGGCGCACCCGCGCCCCGCGCGGGAACACCGCATGGCGCATCGCCGCAGCCAGTTTCGGCGGGGCATCACCGGCTTCGGCGCGGAGCATGGCGGTGGTAAGAGTGGATTCGATCAGTGCCAAGGCGTCCATATGACCCTCCCGAACGACCTGCGGACGATACCGCAAGTGTCAACTTTGATTGTCACTACTGACTGTGCTATTTGATTGACAGTTCGTCAAGCAATTTCGATCCTCGCCGTGACACGGAGTGCACCGCCATCGCCCACCCAGCCCCCCTCCCGGTCGTGATCATCGGTGCCGGCATCGGCGGCCTCGCAGCGGCAGCCGATCTCGCCACTTCCGGCCGGCCCGTCATCGTCCTCGAACGCACCACCGCCCCGGGCGGCAAATTGCGCACCGTTCCGGTGGCAAACACCACGATCGACGCAGGGCCCACCGTGGTCACCATGCGCGCCGTGTTCGACGACCTCTTCGCCGCTGCCGGCGAACGCCTCGACGATCACGTGACACTCCTGCCCCTCGCCGTCCTCGCCCGCCACCACTGGCCGGACGGCGCCACCCTCGACCTCTTCGCCAGCGAAGCGGCCAGCGCCACCGCGATCGGCCAGGTCTTCGGCGCCCGCGCCGCGCAGGAGTTCCGCATCTTCTGTGGCCGGAGCGCCGCGATCTACCGCACGCTCGATGCGAGTTTCATGCAGGCCACCACCCCCAGCCTGCTCGGCGTCACACGCAGCGCCGGCCTCGCCGGTGCCGCGTCGTTCCGCCACGCCTCGCCCTTCGCCTCGCTCTGGCAGGCGCTCGGCAAATGCTTCACCGATCATCGACTGCAACAATTATTCGCCCGCTACGCCACCTATTCCGGCGCCTCGCCCTTCGCCGCCCCCGCCACCCTCATGCTGATCGCCCACGCCGAACAGCGCGGCGTCTGGCGCATCGCCGGCGGCATGCGCCCCCTCGCGGACGCGATCGCCGACCTCGCGATCCGCCACGGCGGAACCTTCCGCTACGCCACAAACGTCGATGCCGTGCTCACCCATAACGGCCGCGCCAGCGGCGTCCGCCTCGCCGACGGCAGCACCATCGCCGCCGCCGCCGTCATCGCCAACACCGATCTCGGCGCCATCGCCACCGGCCAGTGCGGCGAAGCCGCCCAACGCGCGATCAAGCCCGCTTCCCTGCGCTTCGCCCGCTCGCTCTCGGCAGTAACCTGGCAGGTCGTCGCAACGGTGAACGGCTTTCCCCTCAGCCACCACAACGTCTTCTTCTCCGCTGACTACGCCGCCGAATTCCACGACATCGCACAGAGCACCCTGCCCACCGACCCCACCATCTACATCTGCGCGCAGGACCGCACCGGCGCGATCACCGAACCGCCGATCGACGGCACCGAACGCCTGCTGATCCTGGTCAACGCCCCCGCCCAGGGCGACCGCGCCACACCAGACCCCGCCGCCATCGCCGCCCTCTGGCACCGCGTCCTCGCCCGCCTGTGCGCCGCCGGACTGACCCTCGACATCCAGGCCGCCGCCACCACCG
>JAQTXO010000376.1 GCA_028688765.1 Acidiphilium sp.
CAAACCCATGGTATAAAGGAACCCGTGTTGGAATTCGAAAATTGTCCGGTGGGTTCGCCAGTGTTGTGTCGGCAACCAGCTATCGACCTACCAATAAGTTTACCTAAATCTCTCGGTGCGCAGCGCGCCAGCAGCTTCCGCCTTATAGCGGCCGTATAGAATCACAGCAGATTCCTGGAGCGGACATTGTTGGTCGGTTCATCCTTGGCAAACTCGATTTCCGGTGACGTCAAAATTGTTGATATGATTGCAAAATGTTACGGGACAGGGACACCAGCATAATGGTACCCGTAACGTAGAGCAGACCGATGATGGCTTGATCGGCCAGTGGAAAGCCGGCGTCGATCAGGAGGCCCATTGCGATCGGGGACAGGGCGGTTGCGATCACGTTGGCGGATTCCACAGAGGATCGAACCTCTGCCAGTCGGGCGGCGCCGAACAGTTCGGCCCAAAGCGCCGTCAGCAGGGTTGCGGTGATGCCGTTGGTAACGCAGGTTGCTATCAGGAATACTGGAACACCCCAATTGCTTCGGACGAATGCAATGGTTGCCATAGCGACTGCCAGTGGGATCAGGAAAACCGGGAGCACCCTGGCAGCACCGATCCGGTCGATCACTGGACCGACCAGGAGCATGGAGGCGGCACGGGCAACTGCATAGGCAACGAACATCGACGCCCACAGCGTGATCGGCCAGTCCTTTTCAGCGAGGAGGCTGGTCTGCTGAAAGAAGAAGCCGGTGACGAAGAATGGGCCGGCCAGGACGGCCGGCATTGTCATTTAGATGCGTGGATCGCGCCAGAGCGCTGACCCACCAGGAACCGGGCGCGGCAACACCTGGCGAACACCCGATCGGCGCGCTGGCAAAAGCAGGATTGCGAGACCGGTTACCAGGACGACAATGAAGGCGGCGATGAACCAGACGTTGCGCCATCCAACCAGAGCGATCAGGCCGATCGCCGCACCAGGCAGGATTGCCTCGCCGCCGGACAGACCGAGGCTGACCAGCCCGAGCGCCTTGCCGCGCGCCTGGGGAAACCGCCGCGCCGTCCCGGTTAGCGCAGTGTGAACCATCAAGCCTTGGCCGGCTAATCTGAGCAGGTAGAAGCTGAGGATCAACACGGCCCAGCCGCGCCCGGCGCCCATCACGATGCAGGCGACGCATAAGAGTGCGGCCACCCCGAGCGCGTAGCGGCGTACACTCATCAGATCGAGCCAGCGGCCGACCCGGCGCAAGGTGAAGGCGCTGCCGATGGTTGCGGCGGCTTAGCAGGCGCCGAGTGCGCCGGCACTCAGATGATCGACTGCGCCGATCTCGCCATTGAACAGCGCGATGAAGAAGGTCTGTCCGAAGCAGGACAGGGCCATGAGGAGCAGGCCGAATCCCAGAGGACGCCAATGGCCGGACAGCAGACTGAAATAACCACCCACGCTCAGGCGTGATCCCGGGCGCAGGCGAGGCAGACCGCGATGGCGGGATCGAGCGTCAGGCGACGCGGTTCGATCGGTTCGTCGCATTTGACGCAGATGCCGTAAGTGCCGGCAGCGAGGCGGGCGAGTGCCTGGTCGATCCGTGCCTGTTCGATGATGCGACGGCGTTCGGTCGCCAGGGCCATCGATTGTGCCTGCATCGCATAGATCCGCGACAGGCGACCGACCGAGGTCTGGTCCAGTTCGACCGGGGCGCGGCTGCCGGCGGCATCGGTGCTGGCAGCGTGCAGGGCGGCGCGCATGTCCACGAGGCGTTTACGGATATCTGCTTCTTCCGTCTTGTTCATCGGACCATCAGGACCGGGATCCGGCAGGCGCGGAGCATGGCGGTGGTGGTGCTGCCGATCACCAGACTGCGGATGCGCGAGTGGCCGTAGGCACCGATGACCAGCAGGTCGAATCCCTCCTGTTCGGTGATGCGGGCGATCGTGGTTTCGGGATCGCCGGGTTCGGTCCGGGTGGTGACGATGGCCCCGCAGCGTTCGGTTTGGCTTTTGGCATCCTCCAGTTGGGTCCGGCGGGCCTGATCGGGGGCTCCCACCGCGAGGATCTGAACGTGCAGGCCGCGTAGCAATGGCGACTGCGCGAGGAACCCCATGGCTTTGCGGATGCTGGCGCCGCCATCATGCGCAATCAGCACGCGTTCGATCGGCCGGAAGGCGCGGGCGGCAGCGAGTATGGGGCAGATGCTGGCGCGGGCAACCCGTTCGAGATTGGCACCGAGGTGAAGTTTGGCGAAATCCGCCGCCTCGCCGCGCTTGCCGAGAACGACGACGCTGTCCCTCGTTTCCCGGGCGGTGAGGGTTTCGACCAGCGAGCCGTGAAGCTGGGTGGTAATAACTGCGGCACCCGCGTCGCGCAGGCGCTTCGCTCCTTCCTGCAGGATGGCGCGCCCCTTGGCGAGGCCGACGCGGGCCCGGGCTTCCTGGACCTCGGTGAGTTGCTCCATCAGCGCCTCATTCGATCTGAAGCCGATCGCGCCGCTGAAATTGGCGACCGAGGCGTGTTCGCGATGATGATCGAGCACATGGAGTAATTCGATGTCGCCGCCGAGACGCTGCGCCAGCCAGAGCGCGTGGTCGCAGACGCTCGGGGTGTAGATCGAGCCGTCGAGACAGCCAATGATGTGTTTCATGAACGCTTTCCCTTTATGTCAGCCGTGTTCCAGCAATTCCAGCGCATCCGGCTTGTCGTGGATCGCTAGACGATCGACGATGGTGGCGCTGGCTTCGTTGAGCCCGACCACGTCGACCACCGTACCGTTGCGGCGCAATTTGAGAACCACCTTATCGAGCGATTCGACCGCCGAGATGTCCCAGAAATGGGCATGGGTCAGATCGATCCGCACGCGCTCCACCGCTTCCGTCAGGTCGAATGCCTTGTTGAAAGTGACGGTGGAGGCAAAAAACACCTGGCCGGTGACGCGGTAGACGCGCAGGGTGCCTTCCTCCTGAAGTTCGTTGTCGATCCGTACCAGCTGAGCGACCTTGAACGCGAAAAAAAGCGCGCTGAGCAACACGCCGACGCCGACGCCGACGGCGAGGTTGTTGGTGGCGACGACGATGCCGACGGTTGCGAGCATCACCACGCTGGAGCTTTTCGGGTAGGTGCGCAGGTTGCGCAACGAGCGCCAGTTGAACGTGCCGATCGAGACCATGATCATCACCGCGACCAGCGCTGCCATCGGGATAGCGCGCAGCCAGGGGCCGAGCACCACGAGCAGGATCAGCAGAAACACGCCGGCGAACAGGGTGGAAAGCCGGCCGCGACCGCCGGATTTGATGTTGATCACCGACTGGCCGATCATGGCACAGCCGGCCATGCCGCCGAGAAAGCCCGAAACCATGTTGGCGAGGCCGAGACCCATGTTTTCGCGGTTGCGGTTGCTCGGCGTGTCGGTCAGGTCATCGACAATGCCGGTCGTCATCATGGATTCGAGAATGCCGACAAGGGCCATCGAGACCGAAAACGGCAGCACGATCATCAGCGTGTGGAGGGTGAAGGGCACGTGCGGGATCAACAGATGGGGCAGCCCGTCCGGAAGCTGGCCCATATCGCCCACCGTGCGGACCGGGATGTGGAAGAACACCGCAGCGAGGGTGAGAAGGGTGATGGCGATCAGCGGCGAGGGGATCACCCTGATGAAGCGCGGCAGGCCGTAGACGATGAGCAGTCCGACCGCGACCATGGCATAGGTCTGCCAGGTGACGTTGGTGAGCTGCGGAAGCTGGGCCATGAAGATCAGGATGCCGAGGGCATTCTCGAAGCC
>JAQTXO010000377.1 GCA_028688765.1 Acidiphilium sp.
TTGCCATGGCCTGCTTGAGGCGATCACGGTCGATCTCGACCCATTTACCCCGCAACAAGATTAACTGATCGGTTCCGGCCAGTAATTGTTTGATTTCGAACAATGTGAGTACGTCGCCGTCCAACGTGACGTCCATTTGAAAATCAAGTAGCCCGTCGAGACCCAACGTAGAAGGTTCCCGGCTGCCGATCGTGGCAGTAACGCGCGGGCGAGGGGGACGATTTCCATGCCAAGTTGCCGGCATGCGGAGCAGGATCCCAGTCTGTTCGAGGTCGTCGGCGCTCGCCAACAACTGGGCAGCCTCCGCTGGTTTCCAGCGTAGGGGATGATAGATCTCGCCGCTCTCGATCAACGGTCGTAACCATGCACAACGCTCTGCAGCGCGCTGGACTGGCATCAGGAGTGATAAGAGCTTCTCACGATTGTGCTGGTCAGCGTACTCGCGGAGCGCCTGCCCGAGAGGCAAATGTTGCGCCTTGGACTGCGCCGATAGACGTGTGGTATAAGTTGCCATGAAAGCGAAAGGAGTATCCGTATCACGTTTGTTTTCGGCAAGATTGAAATGGACCCGACCCAACTGGCTCCAAGCCGGGTTGAGTGAATGAAGGTAGGCGTTGAGGCCGATATTTTTTGACTGCAGTGTTTCGTGAAGAGCAAAACCAATGGACATCCACATATCGCCAAGCAATGCAGGGGTTATATACTCGGCGCCAGGCATGATTGGAGCAGTTAAAACGAGACGCGAGAGTTCTGTAGCCACAGGCTGTTCTGTTTCTGGCAACTCGAAGAACAGCAGATCAGCTTCTCTTCCCGCCGACTTCAGGCGGGTTGCCGCGATGTATTGATGGGCGAAGCCGCGCCACCAACCGAGCACCGGCGGAAGAGGTTGATCGATTGCTGCTGTGCCGAGCCACAAAAGACCATTCCCAGTTCCGCGCTTGAATGCTTCAATGATCTCGATCGGTATACGAGATGGCCGACCGTGAGGGTTCTCCACGAACCGTAGGTGACCAGAGGGGGTCAACTGAAGTGGTGCGTCCCAAAAATCGGAACGAACAGTCTCTGGCTCGAAAGTGCCAGGTGTTGGCGTGCGGAGGTTCATCGGTTAAACCTCTGTTTCATTTCGGGGGCCTCGGTTTCGACATGGAATCGAGCCAGTCATCAGCTTTAGCATTATTGTCAAACTCGTTGACGCTATTGCGCGAGTTGATAGCCGCCGCCATCCGTTAACAGGAACCTCGCTGAAGCGAAGCCGGGCTGCGGCTGCACGGACTTCATCGCCGCGCTGGGCAGAGACGTTATCCCGACATTCGTAATCGAAGGTGTCTGGTTTCCCCGTTGCCGCGTCGCGGAAGTCGACGGAGTTCTTGGTCATGAAGGTCCAGTCCCCATTGAGGATGACTGGCTTCAGCTCGCAGTCCTTCAAGCCGACCCGACCGAGCCAAACGACGTGCGACGGCGCGCCATGTCCCTTGGCGTGCACGAGTTGGGCCAGCTCGGGGCTCAGGCACTCGTCATTCCGAAACTTCATACCGCCTTCCTGCGGTGACGGACCGCCCGGTCGGCAACGGTGACCGCGCCTTTGGGAAGGTGCTCGCTCGCTCTGGGGTGGCCCCGCGCAGGGTTTGCCTCCGCGTAGATCGCCGATAGTTCGATCTTGTCCCCGTCGAGTGAGGGATAGGCCGCGAGGATGCAGTCAATCGGAAGGGCCGCGGCCACGGAAGCAGCAACGTCATAGACGGGAACCCGCATTCCGCGCATGACCGGCGCGCCCCCGAGTACGTCTGGATGGGACACGACAATCTCACGGGCATCGTCCGTCGATACGAACGACTTCGGCAGGATGTGCTCGTCAATGACCCGATTGACGTCCCGTAGCGTCACGCGGGCGAACACCACAGCTTCACTCGGCTTTAGTATGTCCGTAACTGAGACCATGGCCGCCTTCGATAATTCTTCCGACACTTCGGAACATATACTGCCAGCACCAGAATTTCGATCCCAGCGCACGGAGGAGGGCTTGGAGGTGGAGGGTATCCACGCTGTCCACGGTGGACACCATGCTCGTAACATACGTCAAAGCAGACTACGGTTCCCACACCCCCAACTCACCCTAAACGACCCGGCACTGAGCACCGGCCCAATGACGAAATCGCCTAAATCTCTTATATTGTGCTAAGAGGGCTGGCGGGCTTTGAGATGGCTGAACATTACGGCGCGAGCATCATCATCCATTTCGGTTTTGAAGGTATACCGGTCTTTGAGGGCAGCAGCGCGGGCAGCGGCCGGGCGGGCATTCACCCCATCGAGCAGGCGCTTGACGTCTGGATATCTGCCCCAGGCGTTATCGTCACCGGTGATGAAAGGAACCATGCGTGCCCAGCCCCAGACCGCCATGTCGAGAACGCTATATTCGTCGCCCACCATGAAAGATTTGCCGGCGAGATGTGCATTGATAATCGACCAATGGCGGTCCGCTTCAAAAGCGTAGCGTTGCAGCGGATAGTCTCTCGGCTCAGGCGCGAAATGGCGGAAATGCACGGCTTGGCCGGAATAGGGCCCAATGCCTGTAGCCACAAACATCATCCAGGAGAGAAAGGCACCGCGCGCTGGGGCGGCTGGCAGGAATTGGCCGGTTTTTTCTGCGAGATAAATCAGGATGGCGTTGCTATCGAACACGGTGGTGTCACCATCGACGATAACCGGCACCTTGTTGTTGGGGTTTAGGGCGGTGAAGTTGGGGGCGAATTGTTCGCCCTTGCGGGTATCGACCGGCATCGGCTCATAGGCGAGGCCCATTTCTTCGAGGCAGAGCGCGATTTTCATCGGGTTGGGGGCGAGGCTGTAGTAGAATTTGATCATGGTTTTGCTCCGTGAATGACGCGCCAACCAACGATGGCCGGGTGATGGCTTTGAATTGCGTGATGTATAGGGCGCTGACGATGATGTTCAAAGATGGGTTATAATGTAGATCACGACTGCTATGACCGGGCGTTGTTGCGTGGATCAATAAAGAGACGATTCTCGCCCTGGCGAGGTGGTGGCTACTTGATCCGGACTGAGACCGGCCCCCCGAGACTGGTCATCCGGTTGAGAATCTTGCAGGCAATCTTCGCCTTGATCCGCGGGTTGGACAGAGTCCTGGCGTGGAGGCTTCTGCCGATAATGGTTTTATAACGGAACATGGCGGTTTCGACGAGGCTGTGGCGGCCGTACCCGGTTTGTCGTTGCCACCCTCTGTGACCATGATCCTCGATCACCTTGATGTGTCGGTCACGCTGGCTTGCCGCCGTTTCAGTTGGGACAGCGGTCGAACGAGGCGGGATGATGACATCGGCGTCGGGATGACGCGCCGCCACGGCCTCGTAGACGGGATCTCCATCAATAGGCACCATCTGCGGTCACGGCGGCAACCAGCCCGCTCACCTGATCAAGGATGTCCAGAAATAATCTCGATTCTCAAGGTAATGGCGACTTCAAACCGAAGTGCACGGAAAACACCCGTTTTTCTGTACACTCGCGATCCGACTTCGGGACCCGCCTCCGCTCAAACCCACAGAAACCCGGAAGTTTGCCCCTCCAGTGGTCACACTTTGTCCGCCTATGCTAGAAATTAGGGCGTTACGTCACTTCATGCCTCATCGCAGGCGCCGCCGCAGATTATCGATATAGACCGCGCCGATCACCACGATCCCGAGGATGACCTCCTCGACATAGGACGAGATGCCCGCAAGCTGGGTGCCGTTTTTCAGG
>JAQTXO010000015.1 GCA_028688765.1 Acidiphilium sp.
AATCGTCATCTTGTCGAGCTGGGTTTGATCGTCATGCGCGATAGCCCGAACGCAAAACGCTATGGCAGGCGGGACAAGGCCGGGCGGATCATCGAGGCGTATGGGTTCGACCTCTCGCCGATCGGCGCGCGGATCGATGAGTTTCGGGCAGCGGCCGAGGCGTATCGCGCCGAGCGCGCCGCCATCGGGCGTCTCCGCCGGAGAGCGACGATCGCGCGCAACAGTCTCCGCCAGACGTGGCAGACCTATCAGGAGCAGAACATCATCGACCCTGCGCTGCCCGGCCTCAGAGCCGCCGCAGGGGCCGCCAGCGCGGGGCTGGGATCGATCGCCACGGTTGAAGCGCTGACCCCGGCGATCGAGCGTCTTGAAGCCGTGGCGGACACCGCTCGCCGTGCGCTCGAAATGGCGCTTGCCCACGGCCCTGATGCCAGTTCTGACACTGTGGAAATGTCGGGCAGACCCGGCAAAAATGTCGGGCACATTACAGCTACAAATCAAACTCTAAATCCTACGGATACGGTAATGGCGTCGGATGAATGTAGTTTTTCGCGGGACCGTGCCGGGGTTGATGGGCGCGATGGCATCGCGCGGACGAGCAGCGCGATGGGCGAACGGAAGGACGGCGGATCGGTTCTGAAAATCCGCCCGGATGAGCTGATCAGGATCGCGCCACGCCTCAAGCCCTATCTCCGGCGAGCTTCGCCGTCATGGCCGGAGATCGTGGAAGCGGCCGACTGGCTCCGGCACGATCTGGGGATATCGAAACCGCTCTGGGGCAAGGCTTGCGTGACGATGGGCCGCGAGCGAGCGGCGATTGCCGTGGCGATCGTATCGAGCAAGCCGGCCGAGCATTTCCGTACTACGCCCGGCGGATATTTCAACGGGATGGTAGCGAAAGCACGGAACGGTACCCTACATTTGGATCGCACGATTTGGGCGGCCCGAGCCTTACATGGGGGTGGGATTGACCCGCACGCTTGCATGGGTGCAGTATAGCAAAATTGCACTTGTGCACAAATGCAGGGGAGAGTTTCATGAAGGTGATCGCAGTAGCGGTAGCCAAAGGCGGGGTGGGAAAATCGATGTTAACTCGCTCGCTCAGCACGGCGGGTGGCATTTCTGGCCTTAATGTACTGGTGCTGGACATGGACAGCCAGCAGACGACGACACAATGGAGTAGGCGACGGCGACCTGATGAGATGCCGATCGTTAAATTCAGCACCGAGAATGACTTGGGCGGCGAATTGACGCGCGCGAAAGCGGCGGGTTGCGATGTTGTTTTCATCGACACGCCGCCCGCGCGGAGCAGCGAGGCCCCAGCCGCGATCGAATCCGCTGATTTCGTGCTTATTCCAAGTACCGCCGACATTGAGGCATTTGAACAATTGCACCGAACCCTACGACTGGCCCGGACATGCGGGGTTGAGGCTTCCGCGGTCCTTAATCTAGCAACGCCGAACAGTGTCAGTGAGATCGATACGGCGCGCGATGTGTTCAAGTCGATCGGTCTCGATATGGCGCCGGCCGTTCTTCACCGATACAAACTGCACCGCGAAGCGGCGCGCCTAGGACGTACCGCTCAGGAGATCGACCCGACAAGCAAGGCAGCGGCCGAGATAGACACTCTCTGGTTATGGGTGGCAGCACGATTGCATCTGGGCACGAGTGCGAATGTGCACGGCGGCAGAGCTGCATAATGGCAAAAGCGAACAAAGCGGCCGAATTTTTGGCGGCGATGAGCCAAGCAACACCGCCCGCAGTGGTTGAGGCCCAGTCGACGCCGAAGCCGACGAAGCGGCGAGCGGTGGGCACCAGAGCTGGGTTGAAGCATATCGGCGGCTATTTCGAGCGAGACACCGTTGAAAAATTCGCAGTTTTGCGCGCACGGCTGGACTTGGACAATTCCGAGCTGATCAAACGTGCTGTGGAAGAGCTTCATGCGAGGGTGAACGCAAAACGGGCCTTCGGCGATGATTGAATGGCTCGCGTTTTCGTAAACAGCCGTTCGCGTGTTCCAGTGAACACGGCGATACGCATCTGCGATAGAGGCGGAGGGGGAGGGACAGGAAAAAACTGGGCACGAGTGCAAATGTGCACGGCGGCAGGGCTGCATAATGGCAAAAGCGAACAAAGCGACCGAACTTTTGGCGGCGATGAGCCAAGCAACACCGCCCGCAGTGGTTGGGGGTCCGGTAGCAACGGAACCGAAAGTGCGTTTCGGCCGAATTCCAACAACTTTGGAGGGACGAGCAATCCACGGGTAGATTGATGCATGGGTTATTGCACGATTATCGCAGCATTTCGGCCTGTTTCCGGCGAAAGTCTTTTGCCTGCATCAAACCCTGATTTTATGCAGACTGCGATGCGCTGCGAGGATAGTATATTGATTTTATTGAAATCCGTTCCGTCTTTGGGGCTGAAACGTACTTTCGGTTCCGTTGCTACCGGACCCCCTGGTTGAGGCCCAGCCGACACCGAAGCCGACGAAGCGGCGAGCGGTGGGCACCAGAGCTGGGTTGAAGCATATCGGCGGCTATTTCGAGCGAGACACCGTTGAAAAATTCGCAGTTGCGCGCACGGCTGGACTTGTGCGGCTGAGCGGAATAGGCCCCAAATAGCGGCAGGTAGAGCTGGTGCCCACGCCCGTTGCGGCCCGGTCAATCGGTTGTTTCAAGTGGGTTTTTCAGCGCGATCATGATCGCGCTACGGTCACCTACACGCGATAAACCCTATTATCGCGCGTAGTGGAATTGTTCGGGGGGATATCGGGGGAGGGGAGGGGAGGCCAGAGCCCTCGGGCGCCCACTCTGGGCCTTTCAAGGCGAAGACCGGGGCGGCAAACCTTCGTGCGCCAGCATCAGTCGGGCACGCCCCAACCGTTGCAAATGGGCCACATATTCACCTAAAAATATGTTTCCGATCAAACCCGGTTTCCATTCTTGCGTGATGTTTCTAAAAGACGCGCATAAAATTCCGAAAAGGGGGGCAGTAAATGCGTCGTGAGAAACTAACAGTTGTCGGGCTACTGACGCTAATGGCGAGTATCAGTACGGCTTACGCGACCGACGGGTATTTCCAGACTGGTTATGGTCAGCAGGTGGTCGCCATGGGCGGGGCATCCGACGGTGTCGTGACCGGGGCGATGGGCGGGGCGGATAATCCGGCCAGTATTTCGTTTGCCGGAGAGACTTTCTCGATCGGTGGGACATTTTTCGTGCCGCATCGCAGCGCCAGCCGGATCGGGAATGCCTATGGGCTGAACGGTGCCACGACCAGCAAGAACGACAATTTCCTGTTGCCCGATATCGGGTTCAACGCGCCGATCAACGATAGGCTGTCGTTTGGGATCACGATTTACGGCAACGGGGGGCTTGATACCGACTATCCAGACGGGACGCTGAAATGCCCGAACCCCGTTACGGGGACGGTTGGGCCCGGGAATATGCTATGCGGATCGGGGCATGTCGGGGTCAGCCTTGAACAGCTGATCATAGCACCGTCGCTTTCGTACAAGATCGCGCCGAATTTCGCGGTCGCGGTCTCGCCGCAAATCATCTATCAGATGTTTTCGGCGGAAGGGCTGCAGCCGTTCCAGCCGCTGTCGATCCATCCCAATTCGGTGACCGATCGCGGGGGTGACGGCTCGCTCGGGATCGGGGTGAAGGTCGGCGTGTTCTGGCAGGTGACGCCACAGCTCTCGTTGGGCGGCACTTATGCGCCGCAGGCCGATATGGAGCGGTTCAAGAAATATGCCGGGCTGTTCGCGGGGAATGGCGGATTCAACGTGCCGGCGAACTTCTCCGTCGGGTTCGGGTATCATGTGACGCCGCAATTCCTGGTGGCGGCGGATTACGAGCGGATTTTCTATGCCAATGTGCCCGCGATCGGAGATCAGAGCTCCGTGCGGGCACCGCTGGGTTCAGCCAACGGGCCGGGGTTTGGCTGGCAGAACATCAATGTCTACAAGGTCGGGGTGAAATATGCGGTGACGCCGGCGATCACGGTGATGGGCGGCTATACCCATTCCCAGAATCCGGTGACGGCGCAGAACGTGACGTTCAATATTCTCGCTCCTGCCGTAATTGAAAACCAAGTCTCAGCCGGTTTGACCTATCGTCTTACACCGCAGAACGACGTGACGGTGACGTATTTCCATGCGTTCAACAATACGGTGAGCGGGCCCACCAGCCCACTGCTGCCGGGGGGCGGGATCGACACGATTTCGCTGGAGGAAAACTCCATCGGTATCGGGTTCCTGCATCATTTCGGGGAACCGGCACCTGTCGCGGCACCGGCGCCTGAGCCGGTACCGGTTGCGGCCCCTGCCCCGGCACCGGCGCGGACCTATCTGGTGTTCTTCAACTGGAACAAGGCCGATCTGACGCCACGGGCGACGCAGATCGTCGCGGAAGCCGCGGACGCCTCGCGGACCACGCATGTGACGCGCCTGAACGTCAACGGCTATACCGATACTTCGGGCAGCCCGGGCTATAATATGAAGCTGTCCTACCGGCGCGCGGATAATGTGGCGGCGCAGCTGGTGAGCGACGGGGTGGCGAAAAGCGACATCGTGATCAAGGGGTTCGGCGAGACGCATCTGCTGGTGCCGACCGGTCCGGGTGTGCGCGAGCCGCAGAACCGGCGCGTCGAGATCATTCTGCACTGAACTGGCCTGCGGGATGCGGCTGGTGCCGCATCCCAACTTCATTGGGGCGGTAGGAATTCAATGCAATCCGGCAGGCTTCTACGCTTTCGGGCCCACCCTATTAGCGACTGAATATCGGGAGGAGATGGGGCATCACGAATGATTGCTGATCTGGCTCCATCCTGAAGAGTGATCTGAGTACCAGAACCGCTAGCCCGAAGCAGTCGCGGTTGCATTGAAGTAACGCAAACTCAAACTGCCACGAACAGTGCGCGAGCCCGATCAACCGAATTTTAAGGTAGGCCGTTTATAACGCCTTGGCAGAGCTGTTCTATCACACGTTAACGAAGATATGACTAGGTTCATGACAAGGTAGGGGCATAGCGGTTGTGGTTCATAACGAAACCGACGCGGCATTTCGATTACTCTTTGAAGAAAATCCAACTCCAATGTATCTTATGGAGTGCCAAAGTTTCAGAATTATCAAGGTTAACGATGCGTTGTGCCGGATCACCGGCGACGACCAGGAGACGGCAGCGACCCGCACAAACGCAGACTATCAACCAGAATCATCTTCCGCATCCCGAGCCAACCAGATTCGCAGAGAGGCGTTGAGTGGTCAACTAGTCGGTCCCGAACAGTTTCTTTGCCGAAACAGGGGAACGTTTCCGGCCATGATCATGCGACGTCTCATCAAGTTTGGAGGGGATGATGCGATCATCAGCACCCTCTGGGACATCTCGGAACTAGAGGCGGCCCGCAGTCAGGCCCGGGAGTCGATGCGCAGGCTGGAGCGGATAACTGCGACGCTGGAAACCAGAACCAAAGAGCTTTCAAATGCACAGCGTCTCGCGAAAATTGGCTCCTGGCAGTGGAACCTCGGACAAAGAAACGTGATTTTCGCGCCGGAGACGTGGCTGCTCGTCGGACGTCCCGTATCCGATGCCCCGGTGTCATATGAAGAACTGCGCTCGATGTTTCATCCTGACGATTACCAAGCAGCGATGGACACATACTATAGAGCTATAGAGAAAAAAGCCCCAGTCTCCGCGGAATACCGTATCGTTACGCCAGACGGCGCGAACCATCACGTACTTACTTATGCTGAACCGATAATTCAAGAAGATGGAACTGTTATAGGTCTATGCGGAACTACCCAGGATGTTACTGATATTCGCAGCGTGGAAATGAAGCTCAGGGCCAGCGAGGATCACTACCGGCATATGGTTGATCTTCATCCCCAAATACCCTGGACGGCGGATCCAGACGGAAGCCTTATCGATACTGGTGCCAAGTGGTTTGCTATGACCGGCATGACGGCCGAAGAAACATTCCCTCATGGATGGACCAAAGCTATTCATCCAGACGATGTATCCTTGGTTAGAAGCGAGTGGGGCCGTTGCCTGCAAACGCTCCTCCCGCTCGACATAGAATGTCGGATACGAGACGTAAGGAATGAATTTGTATGGCTCCGTGCAAGGGCAGCCGTTCGGCGCGATCAAGCCGGTTGCCCCGTTCGATGGTACGGCACAATGGAAGACATAACCGATCGTAAGAACGCCGAGGAGGCCCGATGGAAAAGCGAAATACTTGCAGCGCAGGTCCTCAATGCGACAAGCGATGCCGTTCTTGTTCTGAGCCCGGACTATAAAATACGTTTCTCAAATGTAGCCGCTCGGAAATTGTTCGGAGATCCCGTAAGTCGAGCGCATCAGACTCTTCATGGTCTGCTTAAAATCCGCAAGACAAACGATCTCATCACGAAAATCAGAGAGAATTATAGATTACAGAGGGCGGATGACATCGAGTTCTTCTGGAAAACCTCCGATATTTGGTTTGAAATCCGCATAAAACCGGACGAACAGAAAATATCACTTTTTGTTCGCGACGTCTCGGCCCAGAAGCGGGCACAACGGCAGTTAGAATACGCGGCACGTCACGATGCGTTGACCGGAGCACCCAATCGCGTCGAGCTCTTTGATCAACTTGCTTATCGTCTAAAAGATAGCCCAAATTCCGAACGGGTAGCCCTGATGTGCCTAGACCTTGATTTTTTCAAAGAGGTCAACGATCAGTTGGGACATCCTGCGGGCGACGCTTTGTTGAAACTCGTTGTTATTCGAGTCCGCTCGTGTATCAGATCCAATGACCTCATTGCCCGGACTGGCGGGGACGAGTTCATGATCCTGCAAACGGGGGTACGTTCATACCACGACGTAGAATTATTGGCCGAGCGTTTAATATCCGCCATCAAAAACCCTTTCGAGATCGAGGGAAGGAACGTCCAAGTCGGCGTATCCATCGGGATCGCGGTGTCACATCGCTCCGATGAGAATCATAACGAAATGTATAAACAAGCGGATATTGCCTTGTATTCGGTTAAAGCAAGTAATCGGGGTGGATATCGGTTTTATGATCATACCGTAGACGACGAATTCCAGAGATTACGGGATTTTAGGAGTGACTTGGGAGGTGCCCTCCTACGCGAAGAATTTTCGCTTGTTTTTCAGCCCATCTTTCGAACTGCTGATGAGACTATCATTGGCGCGGAAGCCCTCTTGCGATGGAAACACCCGCTTCGCGGAGACGTTCCTCCGGGGAATTTTATTCCTGTTGCAGAAGAGTCCGGGTATATCATCGAGATCGGCAATTGGGTATTGCAAGAATCATGCCGTGCCGCACGGTTGTGGCCCGAAAATATGGTACTATCAGTGAACGTGTCGCCTAAACAGATAGAACATGGAAGGTTTGTCGCGACAGTCGGAGAGGTACTTCAGAAATATGATATGCGCCCCGGCAGATTATTGTTGGAAGTGACGGAGTCGGCTTTTTTTTCGGCAAACGAGAACGTGAAGGATACGATTAGGGCCCTTAGTGCCCTTGGCGTCTATATGGTTCTGGATGATTTCGGGATAGGTTATTCTTCTCTTTCTTACCTCGATACATTTGATTTCAGCAGAATTAAGGTTGACCGGTCATTCATCGTCAAGATTAGTGAGAGTACGAAACCTATGGCAATACTTGATGCGATCATGGGTCTTGGACAGGGCTTAGGCCTTACGGTCACCGCCGAAGGAGTCGAGACGCGAACGCAACTGGAATACTTGAAGCGGATTGGATGTCATGAAGTACAAGGCTTTTTATTGGGTAGGCCTATGTCGAATGACGAATTGATGAGCCGGATTTCGAGACCAGCGGCGGTTAATGTCGCCGGTGCACTTGCTTGATAAGCCAAAAGCGCTGGGCTGGAAGGGAGTGTCGCAAAAGTGCCGTGGCTTGAACGAGCAGCGTAGACCTGTCCCACCGATAACCCGATATGGTTCGTTAGTCATCACAATCCCGTGATGGTGGTTAAAGTGGTTTTGACAGGCTGGCAAGGGAGGCTACAATACATTCGTAAACGGCGATGTATAGCTTCCCCCGCCGTTTCGAGACCTCTTCTTCTTCAACTCGGCGGCATAAGGATGCCGTCGTTTTTTTTGACGACTTAGAAACGCCGGTGAGGTCTAGACTCGATAATGGAAGAGAATCAACGCTGGGGAGAGCCACGGAGTTGAACGCGGTGCCGCGCGACAATCAGCATGAGAATGAACGCCGCAGCACGACCGGAAGATGGATTATCGCGCGTGGTGGAATTGTTCGGGGGGATATCGGGGCGGGGTGCCGTGCCACGTGGCCGCTGCACCAGAATGTCCCGCCGATCGCCGCTCATCATGCCATATGTGCCCAACCGCATCGGATACCGGATTGCTACGGGAGTTGGGTATGGCTTTGCCGATCTTATCTGTGACATCGCCGGTCATGAAACCTGCCAGGGATTCACAAGCGTCACACCGCAGCCCTCAAACCCTTTGGTATCGTGCGTGACCACCGATGCGTTGTGAGACACGGCGACCGCGGCAATCATGAGGTCAAGCGGCGCAGTCGGGCGGCCCGTGCGTCGGCGCGCGGCGACGATCTCAGCGTAGGCCGCTGTCGCATCCGTGTCGAAGGGAAGGATGCGACCCTCGAAATCCTCGGTGAAAATGCCGCGCGCGGCAGCTTCAAGTTCGCGGCGCCTGCGCCCTTCAGGCATAATCGCCAGGCCAGAGAGAACCTCCGCCTGCGAGATTGCGGTGGTATACAGCAGATCGTCGGGTTGGCGCGCCAGCCACGCAGCGACTTCGAGCGCGGGACGCGGCCCCATGATCTCCGACAGGACATTGGTGTCCAGGATCAGCATCAGTCGAACCGGGGTGGATCGCGGTCCAGTTCCCGCGGCGGCAATTCCAACTCAATGCCGCCCAAAGGCTCAACACGGGCACGGATGCGCTCATACAAATTGCGCCTGGGACGCTGCTCCGGTTCTTTCAGAGTCGCCTGCAGGATGCTGCGCAGTTCCGCCTCCATCGAGTGGCCATGTTGGGCGGCACGCACCCGCAGCCGCTCCTTGATCGCGGGATCAAGGTTTCGGATCGTGATGCTGCTCATGGGTCGTGAGCCTTCGTTTATCCGCATAGGGACCGTTTGTAGCACTGCCATCAATGATGTCAAAGATCTCGAAGATTGCAGACATTCGGCTTGCTGCTTCGGATGCTTATAACGACCCTTGTCGCGCGTGGTGGAATTGTTCGGGGCGCTATCGGGGGAGGGTAGGGAGGGCATCCAGGTCGCGACTTGGTGTAAAAACTTTTTCCGAATTGAGAATGAACAGGGGTTCGGGGCTGTTTGGGGGCGGAGACTGGGCGGGGTGATGTCGCTGTCGAGTTCGAGGTTGCGCGGGTGGGCTAGGCCGCGGTTGAAGCGCTGCGACAGGCGGCAGAATCGCGCCCACATGATGAGCCTGAGGGGTCAGGCTGGCTACGTCATCAATCCCCGTGATGACTTGGTACCGCTTTGTCCCAACTGCCACTCCGTCGCGCATCGCAAATCGCCGCCCTATACCGTGGCGGAGCTGCGTGAACTGATAGCCCGATAGCCTTCAGGGCAGGGCGAGCAGGCGCACGTCGCCGATGAAGCTTTCCAGCGTCTGCAAATGTGTCTGCACAGCCTGCGGGAACGATTTAATCAGCTTCTGGGGAATTACGAGCTGAACGCCGGCTTCGGTCATTTCCTTGAACTGCGATTCAGATACGCCCTCCTGCAGGGTCAGCAAATGCTTGCTCGGAATCCGTTCGGCCTCGTTCAGGATTTGCCGCCAGCGATCCTTGCAGGTTGTTTTTACAGCCAGCATCCGCAGCCGGTCTGCCGGAAAGGCGCTGTTCTTGTAGGCCGCCTCTGACGGGAAGAGGAAATCGGGACGGCGCCCAGGATCGGATTCCGGGCTGTGGGTGAAATGGGTGTTCTCGACCAGCCTTTCCTCGATGAATATCTGGCGCGCATGCAGCTCCAGTGATCGGCCGGAACGGGACTTTCGGCGCTGCAGCACTGTCTGGGCGCGGGCAATGAAGTCATCGACAGTGGTAAACCCTGCCGTAATCGCTGGCAGTTCGATCGCCTGCTCCACACTGCGAAAAATCTCGAATTCGCATTCCCGACGCTTCAGCAGGCGCGAGTCTGGGTTCATCGCCGGCAACGGCCGAAGCTCAACGGCCTTGCGCACGATATCGGCAGCGGCCGGGAACTTGGTAAGCCAAGCGGGCGGCATCTGTGCTGGTTGCAGCCAGCAGCTCGATGTGGCGGGGGCTTGCAGGGGCAACCTTCCCTGGGCCTGCGTTGGCGACCACAGCAGATCTTTGCCGGGCTCGACGGGACCGATGCGGTCCTCAACAATCTCCTCTTCAGTCTCATGCCGGCAAACCCAGACATGGCAGTCGATGGCCGCGCCCGATGCGTCGGTGCGGAATGCAAAGACCGTAAGGGCACCAGTGCTTTCGGGGTCAAGCAGCGCCGAGTTGCCGCCCCCAAAGTTTGTCAACCTCGCCTCATTGCGCCCGTTTGTCGGGTTCTCGAAAAACTTGTTATTGTAATAGACAGCCCGCACGTTCCGGTGATCGGAATGGGAGTCGATGTAGAGATCGAACCATGTCTCCGGGTTCTTCATCGTGGTGGTGGCGATCGAAGGAAAAACCTGAAACAGGAAGTCCTTGGGCACGTATGGCCCGGCCTGATGTGTGCCGTTGGCAAGGGTATCGTTGCCGGAGAGGCGCTTCACATACCAGATGAATTCCGGCGCCGTGAAATCGTCCAGCCAGTCTGAAAGGTCAGCTATTGCCATGGGGCCCCCTGACCTCGCCGCTGTCACCACCTGAACGGAGCCACGCGGCGCTGTGCGTAATCGTTTCCTCTGCCCCTATCCGGGCAGGACCTTTTAGCGCGCATTCCCAAATGGTCAGCACCCGCCAATTGTCGCAGCGGAGCCGTTCAAAAGCAGCCGCATCACGCTCCCGGTTGCGGGTGATCTTCTCCCGCCAGAAGGCTTCCCGCGACCGTGGCCAACGGAAAAGAGCGCAATCATGCCCATGCCAGAAACAGCCATGGACAAATACTGCGGCCCGCCAGCGGGGCAGCACGAGGTCGGGCTGTCCGGGGAGGCGCCTGTCGTGGATGCGAAAACGGAAACCGAGACGGTGAAGGCCGCGCCTGATTATCATTTCCGGCGCGGTATTCTTTCCCCGGATGCCTGCCATCATCCGGCTGCGTGTCGCGGTATCGACTACATCAGACTCCAAGTGGGAGCTTCCGCTGGCGAAGTGCCGCGCCAGCGTCCTCGTCGGCGCACAGCCAAGGGGCCATGTGACGGGCCACGGCCTCGACAATGGGCACAACCACTGCGTTACCAAATTGCTTGTAGGCCTGCGTGTCCGATACCGGGATTATGAAGTCGCTGCCGCCCGGCTTGTCGAAGCCCATAAGGCGCGCGCATTCACGTGGGGTCAGCCGGCGCGGGGTGTCTCGCCCACGCTTGATCAGGATTTCAGAACCGTCCTTGTAGTATCGGGCAGAAAGGGTGCGGGACACGTCGCCCGGACCCACGAGGCCAAAACCAAAGCCATTGCCCGCAAGGCGATGTTTCTCCGCATAGCCCTGCAGGTACTGCCACAGATGGTCGCTGAGGGTATATTTCGGAGACACCTTTGCCGCGCTGCCGATGGTAAACGGCCTCTCCTCATCCTCGCTGCCATCCCCCGGATGCAGGATCGAGGACAGCTTCGGCCCCCGCTTCGGATCGGGAATGTCCATATCGTCAAAGCTAAAATCGGTCGCATCGCGGAAGCCAGCGATGAATATACGCTCGCGATGCTGGGGCACGAACGACTTGGCGTCGATCACTCTCCAGCGGACGTGATAGCCCAGCTCCTCGGTGAGGGTGCGATAGATAACCTCGAAAGTCTGGCCGCGATCGTGATTGACAAGATTCTTGACGTTTTCGAGAAGGAAAACGCGCGGTCGATGATGCTCAATGATGCGCGCGACGTCAAAAAACAGCGTCCCCTGCGCCTCACACCTGAATCCATGGGCGCGATTCAGCGAATTCTTTTTTGACACGCCGGCGATGGAAAAGGGCTGGCATGGAAAACCTGCAAGCAGGAGGTCGTGTTCCGGAATATCCTCGGCCTCGATCTTTGTGATATCCCCGGCAATCTCCTGCTCATCGCCATAGTTCGCCCGATAGGTAAGCTGGCTGTAGCGGTCCCACTCGCTCGTGAAGACACAACGCCCCCCCAATGGCTCGAACCCGCGTCGCAGGCCGCCGATGCCTGCAAACAGGTCGATGAAACGGAAGGGGCTCTCGGTCGGCGGTGTGGCCTGCTTTTCCCTTACCATCTGCTGAAGCAGCTCAATAGCTGCCTTGCGGGCCGGAACCTCGCCATTTTCCCAACGATAGAGTGTGCGCTGCGAGAAGCCCGTGGTTTCTATTAGCTGGTCGAGACTGACACCGGCACGAGTACGGAGGCGGGAAAACTCGGAAGGTGGGTGATATTGCATTGAAGCCTTCGCTGGGAAATTTTTTGCCATTATGGCAGAATAATTCCCAGGGCTGCAAGCCGGAAAAATCACCTGTGGAGTTTTCCGCTCAGAGCGCGCGGACCTGCAGCATGTCATCCAGCCTTGTCGTGTAGCAGGGCGAGAGATTGCTGCGCCGCGCCGCTCCTCTTCTGAAGCGGCCATTGATCGCGTCGAGGGCGCCCATGAGCGCCTTCGATTTCGCGGGGTCGCGGGTGGCGAACATATCCGCGACGGGCAGCTCGGCGGGCCGGTACAGGTCTACGAGCACGACGCCGGCCTTGGCGTAGCGGTCCAGTGGCTGGAAATACGAACGCCCGCTCACCGGATTTGCCGGAGCGGGCGTTCGCGAATAGGGAGCGGGATTCGAACCCGCGATACCGTTTCCGATATTACCGCTTATCAGGCGGCTGCCTTCGGCCAGACTCGGCCATCCCTCCATGACGAGCATGTTATCTGGGGTCGCAGGACGTTTGTTTCAAGAAGCGATATATCTATAGAACTGTTGAAATATGACGCAACCAAAGGTCGCGGCTGGCTCCCGTCACCTCCATAACGTCCGTTCTGATGCTACCGACCGACAGGAGCTCCTTGCGATGTCGCATAAATCCTAAATTATGCGACAACCGCTCGCCTCAAGTTAAACACCCTCAGGCAACCCCGACACGGTTCACTGCTCGACGCGCGCTCAATTGTTGCCTAAAAGTTGCAAGCGCTTTGTATGGATGGCTCTAATGGCTTTGGATGACGATGACACCCTAGACGTTGTAGGCGATATCGACGAATCAGAGCTTTTAATAAAATCTCGTGACTTCACCGAGATGGTGGTGGCACCGACCGATTGGACGATCAGCGTGTTGGCCGACCTTCTCAAGCGCAAGAAAATCGACCTGCAGCCGAATTACCAACGGCGGGTAGCGTGGACTGAGGACAAAATGTCCAAGTTCATTGAAAGCCTGTTCCTTCGCCTGCCGGTACCGCAAATTGTTCTAGCAGAACTTACGCCCGGCCGGTTTGTGGTAATCGATGGTAAGCAACGCCTCAATTCGCTGGCTAGGTTCTGCTTGGACGTGGATAAGCCTTTGGTTCTAAAGGGCTGCGAATACAAGAATGACTTGAACGGCCTCACCTATGGCGCCATGATCGAGCGGCTTGATCTTGAAGGGTCTGTCGATGCCTTCCAGTCCCACACCGTCCGGACAACGGTTATCAAGGCCGGCGCATCGAAAGAGTTGCTTTATCTTCTGTTCCTTCGGCTGAACCAGAACAGTGTTACGCTATCTCCCCAAGAATTGAGGCGAGCGCTTTATCCAGGAGATTTTGTGGAATGGCTGGACGAGTCAACCACACAATCACAAGGGATGAAGTATATTTTCAAGACTACCCCTGATTTCCGTATGCGTGATATGGAGATTGCTACGCGTTATCTTGCATTCTACTTCATCTCGGAATCCTATAATGGGAATATGAAGCAATTTCTCGACAGAGTGACCGAATATTTCACCATTAATTGGGAGGCGTCGAGGAGCATCCTTGAAGCGGCTTGGGTCAATTTAGAGCTGGCGATTAGAGCAACCATCGAAATTTTTGGCAAAAACGGCTTTAAGGTTTGGAATAACGATACTTATTCCGCCACAAAAAACCGCGCTGTCATGGATGTTATGATGTTCTATTTCTCCAATGAGAGAACTGCGGATTTGGCTATGCAGAAGAAGGACGATGTGCAACAAATATTTAAAATGTTATGCCGATACAATCCGGAATTCCAACGGTCTCTAACTTTGTCTACAAAGACCCAACAGTCGACACATGACCGTTTCACCATATGGGGCAACGAGCTTTCCCGCGTTTTAGGAACGGAGTTACGTGCTTTCCCATCGAATCTCGTATCGTTTTGATTACCTGATGCCGTCTAGCCTCTACACGTCCTTACAAAGTAGGCTCAATTATCTCGTAACGGGCTTGCCGGCGGCCCCTACACCAGGTTCCTCGCTAACGGTTTCGCAGAAAGACGGAATCGCGTTTTACGCCGTGATGACCCATGCGGCCTGCGAACACTATCTCGAGCACCGATGTGCTGAGATAGCTGATTATGCACTAAATTTATTCCAGACAAGAAAAAAAATAAACCGTGTCGGCAAACACTTGTGCCTATTGCCGTACGTAACCTTCACGAATAATGATAAAGACTTTAAGGTCGTCGCCGAAATTTTGGGGGCTACTGGCTTTGGTATTTATATTTCTAAATCGCTTCAGACTTCAAATAACGGCGATCTTGCTGCCGCTATAGACCGGGGCCATAAGGCCTATAAGAAGACAATTAGCGGCAACCATGGAATCTCCTTCAAATACCAATTTAAGCTATTGTCCTACATTGGCTTTGACATAAAGACGTTCTCCCCAAATTTTGTTTCAAGAGTTCAGCAACTTGCAGACCTTCGTGGAGAGGCAGCGCACAAGGAGGTCGTCGCAGTGCAAACCCTGCCATCTATCACCGACTTGTCAGTCTGGACGCAAGATTTACTCGGCGGCTATCTCTTGCTGGACACCGCATTGAAGCGGTTGAAAAGCGTGGCAGCTTAACTCCGCAGCTACACTGCTTTTCGAATGTGACCGGATCGCCTCAACGAGCGAGCTTGGATGCAAGCCGGACAACTATAATATCTGCACCCAATGACGGCTCACCAACCCGCGCAGCCATCTCTGTAGCATAACTTGTTGTTCACGCGACATCACATCAATCGAGGGGCCACAAGGCATTTTGCCGTCGCGCATATTTGTCGCACATGGGAAACCACCCGCAACATAAGCTACGACACGAGCGATCCCCGTCACCGCTTTCAGATCGTAACCAACGGCGTGACGCGACCTGCGCACAATCGAACGTTTTCGGACGCCCGGAAAATGCGCGTCCAAAATATATGGTCGAGCCGGTTTAGGGCATAAGTAACTATCGGTCATCCATTTCGGACTAGTTGATGTCATCATGGCACGGCTCCGCCGTACCCATCCGGTGAGGACCGCGGTGTGATTGCCGGTCGGCGTTCACGCATCTCCGGTATAGGTTGATTAGGCGACCTCTGCGGCTGGACTCTGGTTTTCCGGCGCGATCCAGTTCCAGGGCATCAG
>JAQTXO010000378.1 GCA_028688765.1 Acidiphilium sp.
GCCCCGCATCACCAATGCATACTTCCGCTTCCCGCTTCCCGGCCCCCCTACAGAACACGGGAAGTGGAACCCGGAAGTCCATAAGATTTCGCGACCGGAGGACCATCAAACAACGCGATCCTGCTCAACGCATCGGGATGTAGGTGATGTCGGTTGCCCAGACCTGATTAGGCCGGTCGATCACCTTGTCGCGCAGCAGATAGGGGTAGATCTTGTGCTCGTGATTGGGCTTGCTTGTGTTGGGCTTCGGCCGGACCGCGCAGAGGCCGAGTTTTTTCATCAAGCGGCGGATCCGCCGGCGACCCACCTCAACCCCCTCTCGTCCCAACGCGACCTGCAACCGGCGGCTGCCGTAGACCGGATGGTCGGTGAAAATCCGGTCGAGACGGGCCAGCAGATCGAGCACCTCCGCCGACTCCGCCCGTGGCCGATGATAAAAACTGCTGCGCGCAACACCGAGAAGGGCGCATTGCCGGTTGATGGACAGCTCCGCGTTCGGCGTAATCATCGCCCGCCTCTCAGCAGTCGGGAGATGGCGGGCTGCCCGGCAAGAAAATCCCGCTCAACCTGCAACTGGCCGATCTTGCGGTGCAGATCATCGATCATCTTCTGTGCGTCCTCGGCAACGGCCGCCTTGTTGCCGCGCTCGAATAATTCCCCCGCGCGCTTCACCAACTCCTGCTTCCACGCGCTGATCATCGTCGCATGAACCCCAAATTCAGCCGACAACTCCGCCAGGGTCTTCTCCCCCGACAGCGCCGCCATCGCCACACGAGCTTTGAATTCCGCCCCGTGCTGCTTCCTCTTCACACCCATCTCTGGCTCCTCTCTCGACCGGCCAGCCTTAGCTTAAACACCTGTCCAAAAAACCGGAGCCGCCGCAGACCGCGCGGGCGTCGATTTGCTCCGCGCGTGAATGATCCCCTCAGCGTTAACCCGAGTCACACGATTTGAGGCAGAGCCCTTTAAGGGAAACTGACCGACGCCGGTAAGGCGCCACTCAACAATTACCGGGTCATGCTGATGATCTTGAGCTGATGGTGTAATTCCACTCGGGATGCCATGGATCTGTGGTTATGTTGATGGCCGCCATCTCTTTGTCGGCAACGCGTATGGCTTTGGGATAACTGTTCTCATCGAGTTCACAGCGTACCGTCAGGCCGGTCTTTGTGGTTGTAGAGGCGATGAGATCGACGACCGCGAGACGGCTGACGAGTGGCTTGCCGCGCCAGGTCTGGGTAATGTGGCAGAACATGCGATGCTCGATCTTGTTCCACTTCGATGTGCCCGGCGGATAATGGCACACCTGCAAGGTCAATCCGGTCTCGTCAGCGAATTTTTGCAATTCGAACTTCCATAGCCGGACGCGCGATCCGTTCGAGCCGCCGCCATCTGCGGTGATCAGCAGCCGGTCCGCGTTATGGTAGCGCTCGCGCCCGACCGCCGCATACCAACGTCGGATCGAGTTGACGGCGAACGCCGCCGTGTCATGGTCGATTCCGACGCTGACCCAGCCAGCGTTCGCGGCAATGTCATAGATGCCATAAGGCGCCACCTTGCCGAGATCCTTGTCGACGAAGTCATGCACATTGACCGCGTCGGGGCAGCCGGTGGGGTGATAGTCGCTGCCGCCGTTCTTGTATTCGCCGATCAATTCCTTTTTCTTGGTATCGACAGAAATCACTGGCTGGCCAGCGGCCTGAAAGGCAGTGGCCTGGCGGTTGATATGCTGGAATTGCCCGTCACGGTCGGCATGGTGACTGCCTTCCTTCGTCTTGCGGTTGACCTGACGAGAATAGCCCAGGCTGACCAACATCTTTGCAACCGTGTTGGCGCTGATGGCATGGTTCATCGCGCGCAGCGCCACCGCCAGCTTCTCGTGGCTCTTGGACACCCATAGCAGCGGGCGCACCGGGTCGCCCATTGTCGCCGGCTCCACCAACCGCTGGAGATCCTCAAGCATCGTGGGGTCCACCTTGCTCGAAAGCGGTCGGCCGGCACCTCGACGCCGGATCCGGGACGTGGTCGAGGACCCATCAGCGAGATCCTTGGCGCCACGGATGATTGTACTACGTGCAACACCGGTCGCCCGAAAGACGGCGGCTGTTCCGCCATAGCCCGCGGCAGCTTTCTCCGTCGCGACGAACAAACGTCGGCCTCGTTCATCCAACTGGTCCTTGATGGCCGCATACCGCGCGCGGATCGCGTTTTCATCGATCATCCGCGAATCCTAGCAACCACACAGCCGCGTCGGAATCCCCTATCGGAAAAAACGCCTACCCGAATCGTTTATTCCTGCTCGCGTCCTAACTTCGAAACTTCTTCCATCAAGGCCGGCAACCACAGACGATTCTAACGTAAACTTTTCTCTAGAGCGAGCGAGCCGAGAAAAACACTGTCCGCCGCCACCACATCGATCGTATGACCGCCATGCTCACCGTGGATGATGGAAATTGTGAATGACGAACCGTCGGGGGCAATATCGTCGAACTTGAAATCGCCAAACGCATCTGTCGTCGTCTCGGCAACCACTTGGCTGGAGGCCGACAACGTCACCTTTGCATCCGCCACGCAGTCCTCGATACCGTCGACGGAAGCCACTACGCTGCCTCCAATAAAACAGCGGGTGAAGCGATGAAGATTTTTATATAATACGCGAGGTCTGGTATTCAGTGAGGGGTCCAACTCTTCCAAATGATCGATCTCAATCCGGCGTTGCCGTTCCTCATCCGTCATCTTGATAGCGCGTAGCGCGCCCGTGGGACATGCCTGCGATGCACGCGGTTCCTTGTAGCCGGCGTCGAGCAGATGCGCGTCGAATATCCAGGCCTGAGGGAGGAAGAGTTCCTCGTTCCAGACGATCGCGTTGTAGGGGCACGCGGCAACCAGATCTTGGCGTCCTTTGGCTTTTTGGGGGTCGATGATGACGATTCCGTCGGGGCGCTTATAAATGCTGCCATCGCCGCCGGTAGCTTTGATGCAAGGCGCATCGTCGCAATGATTGCACATGGTCGGCAGGTAGGCGGCATCCACCATGGTGCCCGACCCGCGCACCTTGCGGGTGATCTTGATCCAGTCGGGTCCGTGGCGCGGCTGAGGTGCGGCGTAGCCGGGGAAATCATTGTCGACGTGCTCATCCTTGGTCGAGAGCGTGCAGTTGTGGCAGTTCTCGCAGAGCGCCACATCGACGATCATGTTCCATTTGCTCATGGTGAGTCCTATTCGGCGGCGAGATGAAGGGCGACGGCTTCGGTCCAGGGCGCGATCTCAATCAGGCAGGAATTGCAACCCATACCAGACGTGCCTTTGACCTGATGACGGCGGGGCGTCAGCAGATTGACACACCCGCCTCGATCAACCCGCCCGTAGCGCGGATCTTCGAATATATCGAGAACAGCGCTGGATTCGAAGGTTTTTGCGACCCCTTCGGCGATCAGCGGCGAAACATCGGCCGCGCACAGGACGCTGCCGCGCTCGTTGAACAGGCGCACCAAGCCGTGGTGACAGATACCGCGTACGGCCGCGTCCGCCGGGTTGAGGCGCAGCACCCAGTAATAATAGCCCTCATGCAGGATGCGATGATCCTCAATGTCATTAATCGTCGAGTCCTTCCCGTCGCTGTAGGTGTGAAAGCTGTAGCGCGGGTGGGTCGAGATTAGCTGGATCGGAAATCTGCCGTACAAGTCAGACGTTTGGCGGCCCTCCCATGACGGGATGTAGCGGTTCAGAACCGGGCGTTCCTCGTT
>JAQTXO010000379.1 GCA_028688765.1 Acidiphilium sp.
CTCGCAGCCGAGATGGGTACCGGTGAGGCCGCACTGCTCCCGGAGGAAATCGGCCAGATGCAGACGAGGTGCGATCTCGCCGTGGATCGTCTCGCCATTCACGGTCAGGGTGATGGCCGCCGGGGCGATGGCGGTCATGTGCTGATCCATGCGCGGAGCACCCGGCGCAGCAGGGTTCGGGCGAGATGCAGGCGCATCGCGGCCCCTGCTTCAGGATCGTCATGCGCGGGAAGATCATCGGCGAGGGCGGTGCAGGCCTCTTCGATCCGGTCGGGATTGAGCGGGCCGGTGGCGAGGGCAGCGGCGGCGCGCGGGGCGAGTTGGGCAATCGGGCCGACCGAGAAGAAGCCGAGGCGCGCGCCCTCGCTCGTCATCGTCGCGGCGAGGCCGACGAGGGCATAATCGCCGTGGCGGCGGGCGAGTTCGGCGAAGCCCCAGCGCCGGTTACGGCGGGGGATTTCGAGGGCGATCAGGATTTCATCCGCCGCAAGGGCGGTTTCGAACATGCCGATGAAAAACGCGGCCGCCGCGATGCGCCTTGTGCCCGCCGGTCCCTGGACGATCATGGTGGCGTCGAGCGCGAGCATCACCGCCGGCAGCTCCGCAGCGGGATCGGCATTGGCGATGCTGCCCCCGATGGTGCCTCGCGACCGGATTGCGGGATGGGCGACATGGCCGAGCGCTTCGGCGATCAGCGGCACGTGCGCGGCGATTTCGGGGTCGATGAGCAGGGCGGCATGGGTGCAGGACGCGCCGATTCGCAGGGTTTCGGCGGTGAGTATGATGCCGGCGAGTTCGGGCAGGCGGGCGATATCGACCAGCAGCGACGGTGCGGAGAGGCGGAAATTCAGCGCCGGCAACAGGCTCTGGCCGCCGGCGAGGAGCCGGGTGCCGAACGGATCGGCGGTGAGCAGGGCGATCGCCTCGGCGACCGATTCGGCCCGAACATACGCGAAGGGGGCAGATTTCATACCGGTTTACCCTGCGGGATCGGACCCTCAGCTGTCAATCGTCCGGGTCACGGCCTATTTGATCTGGCTCTCCTTTTGGCCGCACCGGTTGAAGCCGATCTGGACCGGGCGCTGATCGGCGGCGGACTGGCTGACGATGCAGCTACGCGCGCGGGAATTGGCGTAACGGCCCGCCTGCGGAATTTCCTCGCCCCGTTCGACGGTATCATCGATCGACAGAAGTCTTGCCTCACTTTGTGTGACAACCAGCAGGTTGGAACGTAGGCATGCGGGCCCACAGGAGAGGCACGTCGGCGCGCGCATACACGACTCGCTTGAGTCTCATCAGGCGGCACCCCGTTCGACCTTGGCAACGCACAGGAACCAGTACCTTATCTATGCCGATCCGTGTGGTCGGGCGAAGGGTAATCGCCAAACTTTATCCAAATCGATCCCGTCGGCCACGCTTGACATGCAGCATTCAACGAACCAAACTCAAAACGGAAATAAGTTCCATAATAGAGAACTAACAGAATAATAATTGTCGTCCCTGACCCTCTAAAAAAGTGGTTAGGCGAACGAGAATAACGTGAGGGGAAATGTCACAAGTCTATCCTTTATCGAGTCAATGGCGACGACAGAAAGCGATTCCATATCTTTTTGTGGCGCCCGCGCTGCTAATGTTCAGTATCTGGGTACTGTGGCCCATATTCGATAGTTTCATTCTCAGTGTTTATCGCTGGAATGGAATGGGAAAGGCGCACTTTGTTGGATTAGTTAACTACAGAATGCTTTTTAGCAGTAACTCGTTTTGGCGTTCCATTACCAACAACATCCTGTGGCTCGTCCTTATGCTGTTGGCACCGATCTTCGGCCTTCTCGCTGCGCTTGTACTTAACCAAAAAATTCTTGGCATGCGTCTGGCCAAGACTCTGTTCTTCTTTCCGTTTGTACTCTCGCAAGTCGTTATCGGCCTTGTATTCTCGTGGTTCTATCAGCCCGATGGCGGCCTATTGAACGTTATCCTTCATCACATTGGCGTGCATGGTCTAGCGATTCTATCAAATCCCCACATCGTGACGTTCGGCATCATTGCCGCTGGGCTTTGGCCGCAGACAGCGTATTGCATGATCCTGTATCTCACGGGACTGAACAATCTCAATCCGGAATTGATCGAGGCCGGGCGTCTCGATGGCGCACGAGGCTGGCATCTTTTATGGAATGTCGTGCTACCGCAATTGCGGCCGGCAACCTTTATCGCCCTGGTCGTCACAGTGATCGGATCACTGCGGAGTTTCGACCTTGTCGCGATCATGACATCAGGTGGGCCGTTCGGCAGTTCGTCGGTGCTCGCGTGGCTCATGTATCAGCAGGCGATCGGCAATTTTCGTCTTGGTTATGGGGCGGCCATTGGCGTTGTTCTGTTTGCGATCATGGCGGTTTTCATCGGCTTTTTCCTCTGGCGTATCCTGCGGGACGCCGCACGATAATGTATCCGAAACCCATCCTGCCAAGACAACGGGGTTTGCGTGCCGTCTATGCTACCGGCGTCACCGCGATGATCCTGATCTGGTTGCTTCCATTGTTTGCAGTGTTGCTCACGTCGCTCCGAACGCTTGCCGCAATCAACGCGGGGCATTACTGGAGTTGGCCTCATGAACTCGATTTTTATAATTATATAAGAGTATTTCAGCAATCTGACATCGGGCGGTATTTGCTGAACAGTCTTATTATCACGATACCCTCTGTTGCCGGAGCAATCACATTGGCGACATTGGCCGGCTTCGCATTGGCCAAATATCGCTTTCCGGGCAGTACTGTTTTACTTGCGATTTTCGTCGGTGGGAATTTTGTGCCGTACCAGGTGCTGATGGTCCCGGTGCGGACCTTTTCGTTACATTTCGGGCTCTACAACAGCTTCGCGGCGTTGATTCTGTTCCACATTGCCTTCCAGAGCGGCTTCGCTATCTTTTTCATGCGCAACTTCATTGCAGTGCTACCAGATGATCTGCTGGAGGCTGCGCGGGTGGATGGTGTCTCCGACTGGAAGATTTTCCGGCACATCGTCCTGCCACTCGTTCGTCCAGCGATCGCCGCACTTTCGGTGCTGCTGTTCACATTCGTCTGGAACGATTACTTCTGGGCGCTGGTTCTGGTTCAGGGCAATGATGTGCGGCCCGTGACGACAGCGCTGCAAACTCTTGAGGGACAGTTCATTTCGTCATGGCAGCTGGTTTCGGCCGCCGCGATCGTTGCGGCCCTACCGCCGGTGATCATGTTTTTTGCCATGCAAAAACATTTCATTGCCGGGCTGACGCTCGGTGCTTCCAAAGGATAGATTATGCCAGATCATCTTCGTCTTGACAGCGCCTGTTCGACCCTGGTCATTGCAATCGATGATGGGACGCCCAGTATCTTGCATTGGGGCGAGGCCTTGGCGCCCGATGAAGATATTCCATCTTTGCGGGCGGCGCAGGCACGGCCTGTCCCTCATGCCGGTCTCGAGCACCCGTCACCGATTTCCTTGGTGGCGGATGCCGGGCGCGGCTACTCCGGTTATCCCGGTCTGGCCGTACACCGCGGCGGGCACGATTTCGTCACCGATCTGCGGGTCCAGACTCAGTCCTGCACGGATGATACGATCACTCTCAATCTTGTGGACGCGCAGGCGGGCCTTGCCGTTACGTTGATCTACCGGCTTGATCAGCGGAGTGATGTCCTGGAAATCGGGACCATCGTCACCAACACTGGCAATGCTTCTCTGCAACTCGAC
>JAQTXO010000380.1 GCA_028688765.1 Acidiphilium sp.
CCCCGGCGCGATCGGCGCGGATGTCTGCCACCTCAACCTGCACAAAACCTTCTGCATCCCCCACGGCGGCGGCGGTCCCGGCATCGGCCCGATCGGCGTTGCCGCCCATCTCGCCCCGCATCTGCCCAACCACCCGCTCCGCGCCGATGCCGGTCCCGCCACCGGCTACGGCCCGGTCAGCGCCGCCCCGTTCGGCAGCGCCTCGATCCTGCCGATCCCCTACGCCTATATCCGCATGATGGGCCCCGAAGGCCTGCGCGAAGCCACCTCCATCGCCATCCTCAACGCCAACTACATCGCCCACCGCCTCGCGCCCCACTACCCTATCCTCTACACCGGCACCGGCGGCATGGTCGCCCATGAATGCATCATCGATTGCCGGGGCTTTCAGTCCACCACCGGCATCCAGGTCGAAGACATCGCCAAACGCCTTCAGGATTACGGCTTCCACGCCCCCACCATGTCCTGGCCGGTCCCCGGCACCCTCATGATCGAACCCACCGAAAGCGAAACCAAAGCCGAAATCGACCGCTTCTGCGACGCCATGATCGCGATCCGCGCCGAAATCGCCGAAATCGCCGCAACCACCCTCCCCCGTGACGACAACCCCCTGAAAAACGCCCCCCATACCGCCGCCGAAATCATGGCAACCACCTGGGCCCACCCCTACAGCCGCAAACAAGCTGCCTTCCCGCTCCCCTTCGTCCAGACCGCCAAATACTGGCCGCCGGTCAAACGAGTCGACAACGCCTACGGCGATCGCAACCTGGTCTGCTCCTGCGCCCCGCTCACGGATTACGCGGCGGCGGCAGAGTAGAGAGAAGTCAAGGGTAGGAAGAAAGTACTTCTTTTTTGTAAAAAAGAAGCAAAAAACTTTGTTAACCTGGGGCACGGGCGTTTTCAGGTGCGCAGTCCCAGATGACAGAAGTTTTTTTGCTTCTTTTTTTCAAAAAAAGAAGCGCTTCCTTTCCTCGCACTCACCCAACCGGCGGTAGATTACCCATTGCCTCACGTGGCGGATCATCATCCGGCCCGTAGCACAATGCCGCGCACTCCTGGGCCAACACGCCGCCCTTGATCGTCATGTCGTCACGGTAGGCGTCATCAAGGTAGTCCATGATGTCGAAATGCCGGTCCTCGAAATACATCTCATGGACCTGCCCGCGTTCAGCCCCATACACGATGGTGCGCACCCCGGCCCAGATCGCCGCCATCGTGCACATGCCGCACGGTTGCAGCGTCGAATAGAGCGTCGCCCCGGCGAAGCGTGATGCCCCGACATGCTGTCCCGCCCGCCGCATCGTCACGATCTCGGCATGCGCGGTTGGATCGTGATCCTGCCCGACCTGATTATATCCCTCGCCGATAATCTCCCCGTCGCACACCAGCACCGCCCCGATCGGCGATGTTCCGGGGGTCTCCGCCGCCGTACGCGCCAGTTCGAGGGCGCGGTGCATGAACTTTATATCCGGCGATGTCACGCTCTCCCCCGTCACGCCGGCGGCGCGGTTTCGGTGAATGCCCGATCGGTGGCAAACTGATCGAACCACGATGCCAGTTGCGGATGGCCGGTGCGCCAGTCATCCTCGGCGAACCGGAAATCAAGATAAGCCAGCGCGCATCCCACCGCGATGGTGCCGATATCCATCAGCTTACCCGGCATATCGCGTTCGAGCATGGCAAGGCTGCGCTCGACCGCCTGCTTCTGCCGCGCCATGAACGCGTCGCGCGCATCCTCGCGCGGCTTGGCGCTTTCCATCCGCCGCGCCACCGCCGCATCGAGCATCCCGTCCCCGACCGCCTGATGCCGCAGCGCCACCCACCGCGCCGCGCCGCTCGCCGGAAACAGCGGCAGCGCATCCCCCACCGTGTCGAGATATTCACAGATCACCGGGCTGTCGAACAGCGCGAACCCGTCCTCCGTCACGAGGCACGGCACTTTCGAGAGCGGATTGGCGGAAACCAGCGCCGCCGGGCTTTCATGCGCATTTGTCGGAATTTTCTCGATCTGCTGATCGATGCCGCGCACGATGGCGCACGCCATCACCTTGCGAACATACGGGCTGGTGGCGGAATAGAACAGTTTCATGGCGTTGCCTGACCTTGGTTGGACCGCGAATATCGGCCTTGCCGCGCGTCATGCAAGCCCACCTCACCCGCCTTGCACCAGCTCCCACCCCGTGGTGGCGACCGTGACGAACATATCATGCATCCGCCCCGCCCGTTGATCGGCCGCATTGCCCGCGAGCGAGCGCGCATACACACCCTCCACGATCGCCGCCGAACGGAACAGCGAAAACCCCATGAAGAACCGCCAGTCGGCAATCCCGTCCCGCCCGGTCCTCGCACAATACAAATCGAGCGCCGCCGCCTCGCTCATCAACCCGAGCGATGCCAGATCGACCCCCCGATACCCCGCCATCGCCGGCCCCGATCCCGGCGGCAGATGATACGACATGCAGCAATACGCAAAATCCGCGAGCGGATGCCCCAGTGTCGCCAACTCCCAGTCCAGCACCGCCGATATCCGTGGTGCCGCCGCATCGACCACCATATTACCGAGCCTGAAATCGCCATGAACGATCGCGGTCTCGTCCGTAGCGGGCATATGCGCCCGCAGCCACGCGATCAGTTCGGTCATCGCCGGCAAATCCCCGGTTTTCGAGGCCTCGTACTGCGTGGTCCACCGCTCGATCTGCCGCGCCACATACCGGTCCGGCCGCCCGAATCCGTCGAGCCCCGCCGCCCGATAATCCACCCGATGCAGCGCCGCGATGGTCTCGATCAACTGCGCCTGAATCGCCCCGCGCTCCTCTGGCACCAGCCCCGGCATCATCACATCATGAAAAACCCGCCCCGCGACATGGCCCATCACGTAAAAGGGCGTGCCGATCACCCCGGCATCCGCGCAATAATGCAGCATCGGCGCCACCGGCACGCCCGACCCCGCAAGTGCGCTCTGAATCCGGTACTCCCGGTCGATCTGATGCGCGGAGGGCAGCAACCGCCCCGGCGGCTGCTTGCGCAGCACATACCGCGCCTCCCCCGCCTCGATCAGATAGGTCGGATTGGACTGTCCGCCCTGAAACTGCCGGATCGCCATCGGGGGTTCGAATCCGGGAACATGCGCCGCCAGATACGCCCCGAGCCGCACCTCATCGAGACGATGCTGCGGCAACATGTCAACAAGCCTCGGCGCCGCCGGATCATCCATTTGCCGTTCCCTTCCTTCCCTCATCATTCCGCCCCGATCCCTACCCTGGCTGAACCAGACGCCCGCCCGGCAGCGGCTGCGCAACCCCGGTCGTCCCCGGCAGCGACAGCGGCAAACCCCGCAGCACCCGCACCGCCAGAAGTCCGAACCACTGCGCCTCCAGCGCATCGCCATCCCATGCCACCGCCTCGACCGGATCGACCGGCACGGCAAACCGCACCCGCAGCGCCGCCATGATCGCCCGATTATGCCGCCCCCCGCCTGCCACCAGCACCCGCAGCGGCGGGGCCGGCAGCGGTGCCGCGGCAATCGCCGCCGCGGTGAACGCCGCCAGCGTCGCCGCCCCGTCAGCCGCACTCAGCCCGGCGGTCGCTTCGTCCACCAGTGCTGAAAAATGCAACCGGTCGAGCGATTTCGGAATGGCCCGCCGGAAATACCCATCGCTCAGCAACCGCTCCAACCGCCGATGCTGAACCACGCCCGATGCTGCGAGTTCGCCGTCGCG
>JAQTXO010000381.1 GCA_028688765.1 Acidiphilium sp.
TTCTCGATGATATATTCGATGATCGCCCCGGTCTCGGCCACCGTCGTGTCGCCATCGGTGATCACCGGCGATTTGCCGAGCGGATGCACCGCCTTCAAGCTGGCAGGGGCCAGCATGGTCTTGGGGTTCCGCTTGTAGAGCCTGACCTCGTATTTCAGGTCGAGTTCTTCGAGCAGCCAGAGAATCCGCTGCGAGCGCGAGGCTTCGAGATGGTGGACGACGATCATGCTGAGGCCTTTTCAATCGGGGCGGGCGTGGCTGGCAGATGAAGCCAGTCGGGCAGTGCCGGGGTGAGGGCGATCGTGCCGATCCGCAGCGGCTGGTCGAGCTGGTCGATCCGCAGCATCGCAAGGCCGCGCCGGCCGCTATGGGTGCGCAGATCGCCCGCTTCCCGCTCACCGGCGGTGATGCTGCCGCGTTCAGGCAGTTCGGACCCGGCCTCGACCGGAATGAGGCGGCGCTTGACCAGGCCGCGATAACGGGTCCGCGCCGTCAGTTCCTGGCCCATATAGCAGCCCTTGTCCCAGTCGATCCCGTGCAGGTCGCCGAAACCCGCTTCCATCAGCAGGGTGGTATCGGGTTCGAGATCGGCGTGGTCGGGCAATCCGAGGGCGAGGCGGTGGGCGAGATAGGTCTCCGGTCCTGCCGACCCATCGAGCCGTGCCGGGGCCAGGATGCGAAGCCCCGCAGCCTCCAGCCGCGGATCGGGTGAGGCGATCCCGGTGGCGACATAGCCATCCCATCCGGCGTGGACGGCGAACGCCTCGGATCGATCCGTCAGCGTCACCTTGCTCCGGAGCCGGAAGCGCGAGAGACGGGTGATGATGTCGGGGATGGCGATACGCGGCGCATCGAGCAGCAGGGCGTCGTCGGTTGCGAAGATGAAAAACTCCGCCCGATACCGTCCCTGCGGCGTCAGCAGGGCCGACCAGATGCAGTGCCCCGGTGCGGCCCGGGTGACGTCGTTCGAGACCAGACCCTGAAGAAACGCCACGCGGTCGATCCCGCCGATTTCGATCACGCCCCGTTCGGGCAGGTATGCCAGCTGTGCCATGAGCCCGATGTGGTCCCTTGGCCGCATCACGGCAAGGCGTGCTAGGAGGGCATCCGCATGCGTATCCTGTTCATCACGTCTTCGCGTCTCGGTGACGCCGTCATCGCATCGGGCGTGGTCGAGCGGTTCCGTCTCGCGCATCCCGAGGCACGGCTCACCGTCGCCTGCGGGGCGGCGGCGCGCGGGGTGTTCGAACGTCTGCCGGGGCTGGAACGGCTGATCGTCTTCGAGAAACAGGATTACAAGCGGCACTGGGTCTCGCTCTGGTCGCGCCTGATGCGGGACCGCTGGGATCTGATCGTCGATTTTCGCGGCTCGGCTGTGGGTTACGCGCTGCGTGCCGGGCGGCGGGTGATCGTGCGCGGCGGGCGGCGGCCCGGGCGGCGCTATGTCCAGATCGGTCAGGCCTGCGGGTTCGATCCGGCGCCGCTGCCGGTGGTGTGGACCGCGCCGGCGGACCGGGCGCGGGCGGATGTGCTGATGGCCGGGAGCGGCAGGGTGCTCGGCCTCGGCCCGACCGCGAACTGGGAGGGCAAGATCTGGCCGGCGGATCGTTTCGTCGACCTCGCGCGGCGTCTCGATTTCGGGCGGGTCGTGGTGTTCGGCGGCCCCGGCCCCGGCGAGCGGGCGGCGGCGGCACCGGTGCTGGAGGGGTTGCCCGGTTCGGTGGATCTGGTGGGGGTGCTCAGCGTCGCCGAAGCCGCCGCGTGTCTGGCGCGGTGCGACCTGTTCATCGGCAATGATTCCGGGTTGATGCATCTCGCGGCGGCGGCGGGGACGCCGACGCTGGGTTTGTTCGGCCGGTCCCGCGTCTCGGAATATGCCCCGGCGGGGTTGCGGACTGCGTTTGTCGTGGCGGACGGGCCGGAGGGTGAGGCGGCTATGGCCGCGCTCCCGGTCGATCGGGTTCAGGCGGCGGCGCTGGCCTTGCTGGGCGAGGCGGTGGCGGCATGAGGATCGCCCAGATCATGGCGGGGGCGGCGCAAGGCGGCGCGGAGTTGTTTTTCGAGCGGCTGAGCATTGCGCTGCATCGGGACGGCGAGGCGGTGCTGCCGGTGATCCGCCCCGATCCGGCGCGGATGGCGCGGTTGCGGGCGGCGGGATTGCAGCCGCGCGGGCTGCGGTTCGGCGGTCCGTTCGATCCGCTGACGCGGGTGCGGGCGGGGCGATTGCTGCGCGATTTCGATACCGAGATCGCGGTGGCCTGGATGAGCCGGGCGGCCAGCCAGGCACCGCGCGGGGCATGGCCTCTGGTGGGGCGGCTCGGCGGATATTACGATCTCAAGTATTTCCGGCGCTGCGATCATCTGGTCGGCAACACCCGCGACATCGTGCGCTGGATCGCGCAGGAGGGCTGGCCGGCGGACCGGGTTTCGTACGTGCCGAATTTCGTCGATGATTTCGCGGCGACCGCCCCGGCGGATCGCGCTGGCCTCGGCGTGCCGGCGGGGGCGACGCTGGTGCTCGGCCTCGGGCGGTTACACGAGGTCAAGGGGTTCGACGTGCTGATCCGCGCGGTCGCCGCGATCCCCGACATGCATCTGGTGATCGCGGGCGAGGGGCCGGAACGGGCGGCGCTGACCGCATTGGTCGCGGATTGCGGGGTGGCAGACCGGGTGCATCTGCCCGGCTGGCGGACCGATGTGGGGGCGTTGCTGAGGGCGGCGGATGTCTTCGTGTCCTCTTCGCGCCACGAGCCGCTCGGCAACATGGTGCTGGAGGCGTTTTCCGCCGGGGTGCCGGTGGTGGCGGCGGCGGCGGAAGGACCGCGTGAGTTGATCACGCAGGGTGTGGACGGGCTGCTGGTCGCGATCGACGATCCGGCAGCGTTGGCCGCGGCCATTGCGGATGTGCTGGGCGATCGGGGGCGGGGTGCGGCGCTCGCGGCTGCGGGGCGGGCGCGATACGAGGCGGAGTTCGCGGCGCCCATCGTGGTGGCGGCGTGGCGGACCCTGCTCGGTGACCTGATCCGCAAAGGCAGGCGTTGATGTGCGGCATCGCCGGGATCGCGCTGAAACCCGGTGCGCGGATCGATCCGGAGACCCTGGCTGCGTTGACGCGGGCGCTGGCGCATCGCGGGCCGGATGGCTCGGGGGTGCATGTCAGCGCCCGCGCCGCCCTGGTGCAGACGAGGCTGGCGATCATCGATCTCGCGACCGGGGATCAGCCGTTGTTCGGCGCGGGGTCGGCGCTGGTCGGGAATGGCGAGATCTATAACAATCCCGAATTGCGGGCGCGGCTCGGCACGGTCGGGTTCGCGACCGGCAGCGATTGCGAGCCGCCTTTATACCTCGCCCGCGCGGCGGCGGATTTCACGCCGGATCTGCGGGGGATGTATGCGCTCGCGATCGATGACGGGCAGGCGGGGCGGGTGTTGCTGGCGCGCGACGAATTCGGGATCAAGCCGCTTTATATAAGTGCGACGGCGCGCGGGACCGCCTTCGCGTCGGAGCCGCAGGCGCTGGTGGCGGCGGGGCTGGCGGTGCCGGGGATTTCGACGGCGCGATTGGTCGAGCTGTTGCAGGTGCAGTTTACCACCGGGACCCGGACGGTGTTCACCGGGATCGACCGGGTGGCGCCGGGGACCACGCTGGCGATTGCGGGGGAGGCGGTCACCACGATCGCGCACCATGATCCCGTCCGGCCCGGTGAGGCGCCG
>JAQTXO010000382.1 GCA_028688765.1 Acidiphilium sp.
CGTAACCATCCGGTCTGAACCGCCTGCCGCTACGGGAAGAAGCCGCTCATAAGAGCGCTGCTATGAGCTGATTCATATGCAGGGAGCTGTGCCGGATGGAGATCATCACGGGGACTGAGCGCCGGCGTCGCTGGCGGGATGAGGACAAGCTTCGGATTGTCGCGGAAGCTGAGGCACCGGATGCTGTATTTGCCTTGGTGGCACGGCGGCACGAGATTTCGCGAGGGCAGTTGTGGAAATGGCGCGGGCAGGTTCGGCGCGGAGAGTTGGCGCCGGTGCGGGTGGAGCCGGAGTTCATTCCGGTCCGCGTGATGGCGAGTGCGGCGCTGTCAATGCCGCGGGCATTGGGCAAATCAGCGGCGGTAAACGAGTCTGGCGGCGAGCCGGTACCTCAAAGCCGAGCGACGCGATCGGATCCGAGCCGGATTGAGATCGTGCTGCCGGACGGCACCTGTGTTCGGGTTGATGACGGGGTTGGGATTGCCGCCTTGCGTCGTGTGATGACGGCGGTGCGGCGATGATCCCGGTTCCGGCCGGCGTACGGATCTGGCTGGCGTCGGGCCATACGGATATGCGTCGTGGCATGAAGGGACTCGCGTTGCAGGTGCAGCAAGGTCTCGGCCGGGAGCCATTCTGCGGCGATGTGTTTTTCTTTCGTGGACGGAGTGGATCGTTGATCAAGGCGATCTGGCATGACGGTGTCGGTTTATCGCTATTTGCGAAGCGTTTGGACAACGGGCGGTTTATCTGGCCGCAGACGGCGGATGGGGTGGTGTCCCTCACGGCCGGTCAGGTCGGTTATCTTCTGGAGGCGATCGACTGGAGAAATCCGCAACAGACCTGGCGGCCTCAGTCTGCCGGATAAGCAAAAAAATTAGGGTGAAAATCGCTTTCGTATGCTGATTTCTGTAGCGAAACCCTCGCAATTCGTGATTCTATCAGGGTCATGGATATCGATTTTCTGGCGTTGCCAGACGACATTGCCGCACTGAAAGAGATCGTTCGAGGAGCGATGTCGCGGGCTGATGCAGCCGAAGCCGATTCAGCCGCAGCGCGCGCGGCACAGTCCGATACCGCCGCCTATATCGAACACCTGAAGCTGCAGATCGAGAAGCTCAAGCGCGCCCTCTACGGCCCCAGGGCGGAACGCACGGCCCGGCTGCTCGATCAGATGGAGCTGAAACTCGAAGAACTCGAAGCCGCCGCAACCGAGGATGAACTGCGCGCCGAGCAGGAAGCCGCGAAGGCCAAAACCACGACTGTCGCCGGCTTCACCCGCAAGCGCCCATCGCGCCAGCCCTTCCCCGAGCACCTACCCCGCGAACGGGTCGTCCTACCCGGACCCACCCAGTGCTTCTGCTGCGGTGGATCGCGCCTGGCCAAGCTCGGTGAGAGCATGACCGAGACGTTGGAATCCACCCCGCGAACGTTCAAGGTGATCCAGCATGTGCGGGAGAAATTCACCTGCCGCGACTGCGAGAAAATCAGCCAGGAACCCGCACCGTTCCATACCATTCCGCGCGCCTTCGCCGGCCCCAGCCTGCTCGCGATGATCGCCTACGACAAGTTTGGCCTCCATCAGCCGCTGAACCGCCAATCCGAACGGTTCGGCCTAGAAGGTGTTGCGCTCAGCGTCTCGACCCTGGCCGATCTGATCGGCGCCACCTGCGTCGCGCTGAAGCCGGTGTATGCCTTCATCAAGTCGACGGTGTTCAAGGCGGAACGGATCCACGGCGATGACACCACCGTGCCGGTGCTCGCGCAGGGTAAGACCGATATCGCCCGCGTCTGGGTTTACGTGCGCGACGATCGACCGTTTGGCGGGTCGGGTCCGCCCTGTGCAGTGTTCTATTATTCCCGCGACCGCGCCGGCATTCACCCGCAAACCCATCTTGCCGAATACAGCGGGATATTCCAGGCGGATGCTTATGGCGGCTACAACAAATTGTACGTGCCGACCCGATCCCCTGGCCCGATCATCGAAGCGGCGTGTTGGGCGCACGGGCGACGAAAATTCTTCGAACTGGCCGACATCGCGCGAAACGCCAAACGCCGCGCGCAAGGCAAGACGCCTGCCTTCGTCGCCCCGATGGCGCTGGCCGCGGTGCAGCGGATCGACGATCTGTTCGAGATCGAGCGGGGCATTAACGGCCAGTCGCCGGCCGAACGCCTGGCGGTGCGCCAGCAGCGCAGCGTCCCGCTGGTCACCGAGTTGGAGAGTTGGATGCGTGCCGAGCGTGCCAAACTCTCGCGGCACAACGATGTCGCCAAGGCGATGGACTACATGCTGAACCGTTGGCCGGCGTTCACGCGGTTCCTGACCGATGGGCGGATCTGCCTGACCAACAACGCGGCCGAACGCGCCCTGCGGACCCTGGCTCTGGGCAGAAAATCATGGTTATTCGCCGGTTCCGACCGGGGTGGGGAAAGGACCGCCATGATATACACCCTGATCACGACGGCAAAGTTGAACGACGTCGATCCGCAGGCCTGGCTCGCTGATATCCTCGCGCGCATCGCCAATCATCCGGTACACCGGATCGAGGAATTGATGCCCTGGAACTGGATCGCGCCACAAAGTCAGAGCCCAGCGTACAGGTCGCCTGATTAATCCATACCGGAGATGCGCGAACGCCGACCGGCAATCACACCGCGGTCCTCACCGGATGGGTACAGACAAGCGGAGGGACGGTCGCTTTGCCGGTCGCGTGCGATTGGCCATCGTCGCAGACCGCAGCGCCGACTCCTTATGCTGCTTTGTCGAGAAAGCCGTCATGCCGGGTTCACTGATCATCACTGACGATTGGAGCGGCTACGCCAGCCTACGCAAGCGGGGCTACGACAATCATCCAATTGCCGAAAGCGGCGATCCCGAAATCGCCGAGCAGTTCATGCCGATAATCCACCTTGTCTTCTCCAATTTGAAGACCTGGCTCAACGCTCATTCATCCCCTCATATTGAATGCGCAACTATCGTTTAAAGAGAATCGAGAGGGCCGGGTTGGATTTTCGGAAGGAATCGGGATCGGTTGATCCAGGTTCTTTTCGTTCGAATTTTCTGGCTGCCCTTGTTCCTCGGTGCACGATTCCAAGGTTGCCCGGCAATCAGTCCTGGTTTCTGGAGGATCGGATGGCTGCCAAGAGGACACATATGTCGTTTGACGATGTTAAGCGCTTTCTGGAAGGTTTGCTGGGGGATGACCTGCATGCCAAGCGGATCCTGTCCCTGGCAGGAGCAACGCTGGGGGTCATCGAGACCGCATCGCTGGCGATTGGGGCGATTGGCCAGGGGCTGGCTTTGGCACGTGGGCGACTGACCAAGCATGCGATCAAGCAGGTCGATCGCATGCTCTCGAACCCCGGGATTGATCTGGACGTCGTGCTGCGGCGGTGGGTATCGTTCGTGGTCGGTGCGCGTGAGCGTATCGTTGTCGCGATGGATTGGACCGAATTCGACCCTGATGGTCAGGCGACCTTGATGCTCTCGCTGCTGAGTTCGCACGGCCGTGCGACGCCGCTGATCTGGCATACGGTCGATAAGGCCAATCTGAAGAACCGGCGCAATGAGGAGGAATACCGACTGCTGGTCGCGCTGGCGGAAATCGTGCCGGCCGAAACAAGCGTCTGCATCGTCGCCGATCGTGGGTTCGGCGATCATAAGCTCTACCGGGTGCTGACGGAGGAGTTGAAGTTCGACTACGTGATCCG
>JAQTXO010000383.1 GCA_028688765.1 Acidiphilium sp.
GTTGAGGCTTTCCCCGCGCAGACGCATCACGATCGCGGTGCCCAGCAGCGACAGCACGATCGCGAGGAACGGGGCGGCGGCGGCGCGCGTGGTGCCGAGGGAGAAGCGCACGATCACCACGACCAGCGCGATGGTGATGAGCAGGGTGAAGCCCAGGTCGCGCAGGGAGCGGGTGATGCTGATCGATTCGTCGTAGATCAGCGGCAGTTCCAGCCCCGGCGGCGCGGTCTTGCGAATGGTGGCGAGCATCCGGCGGACATCGCGCGACACGTCCAGAATATTGCCGCCCGGTGCCACGCCGGCGGCGAGGTAGACCGCCCGCCGCCCCTGCCACCAGTTCTCGAATGTTTTGGATGGCGGGCCGAGGGCGACATCCGCGACCGATGAGAGCGGGATCGTGACCCCGGAGCGCGTCACGATCGGAATCCGCCGGAAATTCCCGATCGCGCCGAGCCCGTTGCGCGCTTCCACGGGGATCACGCCCGCCGCGTTGCGCAGCGAACCGGCGGCGGACAGGTTGGCGGCATTGGTCAGCGCATCGGTGATTTCTCCCGGCGTGACGCCGAGTGCGGCCATCCGTGCCGGGTTCATCGCGACGCGGATGGCGGGGTCCGGGGCAAATACCGTCACCGGCCCGATATTCGGCACGGTTTCCAGCCGGGGGATCACGTCGGTCTTGAGGTAGCGGGTGACGGCGGTTTCCGAAATTCCCGGCGCGAACAGGGCGGCGACGTTGAGTTCCTGATTGGCGCTCTGCCGCCCCACCAGGGCGACCTCCGGCAACCGCGCCGCGCTCGGCAGATCGTTGCGCGCGGCATTCACCGCCGAGAGCACTTCGGCATAGACGGTATTGGGATCGACGCCGCCGCCGAGATAGGCGCGGATGACCGAGCGTCCTTCGCGCGACGTGCCGGTGACGTATGACACGCCGTTCACCGCCGCGACGCTCGCTTCGGTCGGGATCGTCACGAAGCGGTTGACCACCGAGGCCGAGGCGCCGGGGTAGCGTGTGACGATCTTGATCCGGTTGGCCGGAATCGGCGGGCTCGGGCGGATCGGCAGGGTCAGCAGCGAGATCGTCCCGAACAGCATGAGCGCCGCCACGCCGAGACCCACGAGGATCGGGTGGTTGAGCAAACGCGCCCACGGGCTGGTCCATCCCCGTGTCGGGCTCATGATTTCGCGCCCGGTTTCACGCGTGCGGCCTGGAGCGCGCCCGCGGTTTCCGGCACGATGCCCTCGCCATCCTGAAGTTTGAATCCGCCGATCGCAACGATGGTGTTCAGCGGGGTCGCCTTCGCCGCGCGAATGATCGTGGTCGCCCCCGCGGTGGACAGGATTTTGACGTAGACCGCCCGCACCACCGATTTTGATGCGTGGCGATCGACGGCATAGACGAAACTGCCGAGCGGCCCGTAATCCACCGCGGTCGCCGGCACCCGATACGCTGCCACCGGCGTCCCCGTCGCAATCGTCACGGTGCCGAACGCACCCGGCATCAGGGTATGATCGGGATTGGCGATCCGCCCCTCGACCATGCGGGCCCGCGTCGTTGCGTTCAGTTGCGGGCTGAGGGCGAGAATGCGCCCGGTTTGTGCCGCTGCCGCATCCGTCCCGTCATTCCCGCCGGCGCCGGGCGCGGTAAACCGGAACGCATCGCCGAAGCCGATCCCCGCAAGTTCGGTTTCCGGCACGGCGAACAGCACGCGCAGCGGATCGGTCTGGGTGATCGTCGTGATCGTGGCTCCCTGCGCGAGGTAATCCCCTGCGGAAACCCGGCGGATTCCCAGAATTCCCCCGAACGGGGCCCGCACGATCCGTCGGTTCTCGCGCGCGGTATCGAGGGCCAGTTGCGCGGCGGCTTCGGCATAGCCCGCCTGATCGGTTTCCACCTGCGCTTCCGACACGCCCGAGATCGCGCGCAATTTCCGGTCCCGCGCAATGGTCCGGCCCGCCTGATCGAGTTTCGCCCGATCGAGCGCGACCTGCGCGCGTTCCACCCCATCGTCGAAGCGCAGCAGCACTTCGCCCTTGGTGACGGTCTCGCCCGAATGAAACAGCACGGTGCCGATCACCCCGGCGCGCTGCGCGGCAATGGTGGCGGACTGCACGGCCGCAATCTGACCGGAAACCTCGACCGTGGCACGATACCGGGTCGGATCAACCCGCGTCACTGGCACGTGTGGCGTCGCTTCGCCCCCCGCCTGCGCCACCGCGACACTCAGCGCCAGCGCGACCGCCGCCGGTCCAACGACGGCCCGCGCGGCCCGGCGCGTCCGTCCCGCCTGCACGCAATCCGGTTCGGCGGGCGCGCGGCCGCGCAATGGGTCCGGTTGACCGCCGGGCATGGGAACTCTCCTTGGTGAAGCCGAAGCAGGTTGGGCCGCAGACGAAAAGCGACCGGTCTCAAGTGTTTCGCCCAGGTCGGGGGGGGTGGTAAAGACACAACCATACGGAATATCGAATTGCGCGAGATCGCAATTTGTTGGTTTCTGTAGAGCCTTTTCAGCATCAATCGCGATATTAAGTTGCGTCGTCCCGTCCGGTGGTCCGACCGCACCGAATCCATACTGCGGGCGCCGAAAAAACACCGGGCATTCCGGATCGCGTGAACCCGCTCGATCCTCGATCAATCATCACGTTTGCAACGGCGACGGCAAAACGACTTGGTTATGACGGGAGAATAATATAATGTCGTTCTCGGTCATGACGGTTGGGGGATCGATTTGTCTGGATCTGGGACAATAGTGCGCCCGGCGGCGGCGATCAATATATTGTCGCGGCACGAACTCGAAGCCTGCAAACGGTGCGATGCCAGGCATCAGGGCTTGTGCGATGCGCTGCACGACGACGACCTGCATTTTCTGTCGGATGCCGCCCACCGGAGCGCGATCGCGAAGGGCGAGGTCTTCGTGACCGAAGGCAATCCCGCGCGCAATTTTTTCAACATCAATCAGGGCACCGCAAAACTCTACATGGACCTTGCGGACGGGCGGCGGCAGATTGCCGGTTTCGTCGGCGTCGGCGATTTCGTCGGACTCGCGGCGGGCACCCGCTATGCCTTCAGCGCCGAGGCAATCGAACCGGTCCAGCTCTGCCGGTTCGACCGGATCGAACTGCGCGCGGTATCGGCCCGGTTTCCCGTGATCGAACGGCGTCTGCTCGAAATCGCCTCGCATGAGCTGGTCATCGCGCAGGAGCAGATGCTGCTGCTCGGCCGCAAAACCGCGATCGAACGGGTCGCCTCGTTCCTGGAGGGCTGGTACCGGCGGACGCTGTGCGCCGATCCGGGCGCGCCGCTCGACCTGCCGATGTTGCGCGGCGATCTCGCGGAATATCTCGGCCTCACCATCGAAACCGTCTCCCGCGTGCTCGCCTCGCTGCGCAGGCAGGGCGTTGTTGCGGTTGCGGCCGATCACCGGATTTCGATCCTCGACCATGCGCGTCTCGCAGCGATCGGCCAGACTTTCGCGTGATGACCCTCGCTTGATCTGGATCAAGGCGCAAGGTCAGTGATGCCGCTAATCCTCGGATCACATCCTGAGGAGGGTAAAATGGACATCAAGAACATCATGACTATTGCGCCCACCACCGTGGGTCCGGAGACCACGATCGCCGATGCGGGGCGCGTCATGCTCGACCGGCATTTATCGGCCCTGCCGGTGATCGACCGCGACGGGCGGTTGCTCGGCATCGTGACCGATGGCG
>JAQTXO010000384.1 GCA_028688765.1 Acidiphilium sp.
GGCATGTCCGGGCGATGGTGGTGCCGGGGTCCGGGCTGGTGAAGTTGCAGGCGGAGATGGAGGGGTTGGCGGATGTGTTCCGCGCCGCCGGGTTCGAGTGGCGGGAGGCCGGGTGTTCGATGTGTCTCGGCATGAATCCGGACAAGTTGAAGCCGGGGGATCGGTGTGCGAGCACCAGCAACCGCAATTTCGAGGGGCGTCAGGGGCCGGGGGGGCGGACGCATCTGGTCTCGCCCGCGATGGCGGCGGCGGCGGCGGTTGCGGGCGCGCTGGTCGATGCGCGGGAGATGGTGTGATGGAGAAATTCGATCGGTTGCAGGCGATCGCGGCGCCGTTGAAGATGGCGAATGTCGATACCGACAAGATCATTCCGGCGCGGTTTTTGAAGACGATCAAGCGCAGCGGGTTGGGTGTTCATGCGTTTGCCGGGTTGCGGTATCGGGAGGATGGCTCGGAGAACCCGGAGTTCGTGTTGAACCGGGAGCCTTACCGGCAGGCGCGGATTTTGATTGCGGGCGAGAATTTCGGCTGCGGGTCGTCGGGCGAGCATGCGCCGTGGGCGTTGCTCGATTTCGGGATCAAATGCGTGATTGCGCCGAGTTTCGCCGATATTTTTTTCAACAACTGCTTCAAGAACGGAATTTTGCCGATCGTGCTGCCGCAGGCGGCGTGCGATGCGTTGATGGCGGATGCCGAGGCGGGCGCGAATGCGCGGATCATCGTCGATCTGGAGGCGCAGAGCGTGTCGCGGCCGGATGGCGAGACGTTCGGTTTCGAGATTGACGGGTTTCGCAAGCGTTGTCTGCTCGAAGGGCTGGACGATATCGGGCTGACGCTGGAGAAGGCCGGGTCGATCGACGCGTACGAGGCGCGTACCGAAGGTGAGCCCTGGCTGCCCGCGATCGAACAGGTCTGATTTCAAAACTTCTCCGGTTCTTTCTGTCGGGAAAGAACTGCTTGCTTCCTACCTTCGAGGAACCGCCATGATCGCGAACAAAAAACTGCTTCTCCTGCCCGGTGACGGCATCGGCCCCGAGGTGATGGTCGAGGCGCATCGGGTGATCGACTGGCTGGGCCGGACCGGGCGGGCGCGGTTCGACATAGCCGAGGATCTGGTGGGGGGCGCCTCGATCGAGGCGCGTGGCACGCCGATCACCGAGGCGGTGATCGAGCGGGCGCTGGAGGCGGATGCGGTGTTGTTCGGATCGGTCGGGGGACCCCAATGGGACAGCCAGGGGTTCGACAACCGGCCTGAGATCGCGATTCTGGAGTTGCGCAAGCGGTTGGGATTGTTTGCCAATCTGCGTCCGGCACCGGTGTTCGATGCGCTGGTCGATGCGAGCCCGTTGAAGGCGGAGATCGTGCGGGGGCTCGATCTGATGATCGTGCGGGAGGCCACCGGGGGGATTTACTTCGGCGAGCCGCGCGGGATCGAGACGCTGGCGGACGGCACGAGGCGGGGGATCAATACCGAGGTTTATACCACGGCCGAGATCGAGCGGGTGGCGCGGGTGGCGTTCGAGCTGGCGCGCAAGCGCGCCGGGCGGGTGACCAGTGTGGAGAAGGCGAATGTGATGGAGAGCGGGCTGCTGTGGCGGCAGACCGTGACCGCGCTCGGGGCGGCGGAATATCCCGATGTGCAGCTGTCGCACATGTATGCCGATAATTGCGCGATGCAGCTGGCGAAGAATCCGCGGCAGTTCGATGTGATCGTGACCAGCAATCTGTTCGGGGACTTATTGTCCGACCTGGCTTCGATGCTGACCGGCTCGCTCGGGATGCTGCCGTCGGCGACGTTGGGGGCACCGGATGCGAGCGGGCGGCGGCATGCGCTGTATGAGCCGATTCATGGCTCGGCGCCGGATATTGCGGGCAAGGGGCTGGCCAACCCGCTCGCGCAGATTCTGAGTCTCGCGATGTTGCTGCGGTATTCGTTCGACATGCAGGAGGATGGCGGGTTGATCGAGCAGGCGGTCGCGGGGGTTCTGGCGAGCGGGATGCGCACGGCGGATATATTGCAGCCGGGGACGGCGCGGATCGGGACGCGGACGATGGGCGATGCGGTGTTGCGGGAACTCGATAAACTGGCGGGATAACAGCCCCTAATTGCAGAAGTATGGAGGACCACAATCTAACGGTGTGTTTGTTATCTGGAATGTATTGTGAATAAAGATATATTTCGCCCGAAACTAACGAGCGGAAAGTGTGCTTATGAAATTCTAGTGGTGCCAACATGACTTTTTGGAAATCATTCGATCATGTGGCGATAATCTTTCGGAAGTTGTAACGTTCTGATGGTGACTGTTACAATACTTGCGGTCGGCTAGCTGCGGGCGAGGCGTTTGGCGGTGCGGAGGAGGATTTGGCGATCTTCCGGGGCGCAGGCGCGGTAGAGACGCATCAGCGCCAGCTCGTCGCCTTGCAACGAACCGGTTTCGCCCGAAACGAGGTAGGCGAGCGAGGTTCCGAGAACTTTTGAGATTCTTTCAAGGTTTTCGCGAATTTGTCCGGCGCGGTCGGTCTCCCATTGGGCAATTGCCGAGCGGGAGACGCCGAGTTGCGCGGCGAATTCGTCCTGGGTCAGGTTGTTCGCGAGGCGCAGTGCCCTGATCCGCTGACCAACCGAATCCGTGGTGACTTGTTTCTTTCCTGACATGACATGTTCATACCGATTCTATGCGTCGATGACCAGCGTTTGTTATCGTGTTAGGTGCGGTATTCTGTCCTGAATCGTAACTTTGAAACGTCTGCATGGCGCTGGAACGTCCAATTATCTGCCTGAATGATCGAAACCTTGATGGTCGGGCGGATTTTGCTGCGTGGCGGGGGGATTTGTCTGAAAATGATGAACGGCGTCCTCGATGTCGGCGATCAATCGGGACCCGAGATCTTCAGTGAAGCCGTGGCGGATGAGGATGCGTTGCACGACGAGATCGGTGCGGTCGGCGGGCATCGCGTAGGCGGGCACCTGCCAGCCCCGCATGCGCAGCCGGTCCGCCAGATCGTAGAGGGTGAATCCGGGTTTGGCCCGATCGGCGAAGGTCCAGCAGATCGCGGGCAGGGCGGTGCTGCCGTCGTGGATGAGGCGGAACAGGCCGATGCCATCGAGCGCGCGGGCGATGGTGGTTGCGATCTCGGCACTCCGGGTGAGGATGGCGCGATACCCCTCGCGCCCCAGACGGGTGAAATTGTAATACTGGCAGATGATCTCGCCGCCGGGGCGGGAGAAATTGAGCGCGAAGGTCGGCATGTCGCCACCGAGGTAGTTGACGTGGAAGGCGAGCTCGTCGGGCAGGTCCGCGCGGGTGCGCCACAGCGCCCAGCCGACGCCGAGCGGAGACAGGCCGAATTTGTGGCCGGAGGCGTTGATCGATTTCACCCGTTCGAGACGGAAATCCCAGTGCAGGTCGGGTGTCGTGAAGGGGGCGATGAAGCCGCCGCTCGCGGCATCGACATGGATCGGGATATCGAGGCCGGTGCGGGATTGCAGATCGTCGAGGGCGGCGGCGATGGCGGCGACCGGTTCATACTGGCAGGTGAAGGTGACGCCGAGGGTAGGGACCACGCCGATCGTGTTTTCGTCGCACCGGGCGAGCGCGGTTTCGGGCGTGAGGAGCAGGCGGTCGCCAGCGAGCGGCACCTCGCGCAGCTCGACATCGAAATAGCGGGCGAATTTGTGCCAGCAGACCTGAACCGGGCCGGTGA
>JAQTXO010000385.1 GCA_028688765.1 Acidiphilium sp.
CGCCCCGTCCTGGCGGGCGATCGCCGCATCGACATGCCGGGGCGCCACCGCATGATCCCGCGCCGCCGCCATATGATCGGCACTCACGGCCATCCCGCGCTCGATCCCCACCATCTCCCTGGTGGAATACCGTGCCGGCTCGATCTCGCGCCCCGCCTCGTCCCGCCGCGCCCCCTGCAATTCCACCAGCGCCGGCGAAGCCATCACCTTCGCCATGGCCACCTGGAACGCCGCCGCCCCGTCAACGTCGGCCTCGTTCCAATCCACCGCCCGATGCAGCGCCCGCGCGACATCCCGCCGATCGAACACGCTCTTCTCATTGGTGATCAGCGTCAGAACCTGCTCGGGCTTCTCCCGGATCACCGAGGCGTTGCGCTTCGCCGCCTCCTCGTCCAGCCGAACCCGCGACACCTCCAGCCCGCGCCGCTCCATCTGGGTCGCATGCACCCCGACATGCTGGGTCGGCTCGATCTCCAACCCGCATTCCTGATGCGATCGATGATCGATCCGCACATCCAGCCCCGCCCGTGCCAGATGGGCGTTGGTCCGCTGCTCCCAGTCGATCCGGATATCCCGGAGCTGCTCATGCGAGATCGGCAGGCCCAGCGCCACCAGCTTGCGGTTCTCCAGCTCCAGCGCGCTCTTCTCGCCCAACCCGCTTTCCGACCCAGCAGCCTGCGCCGCCTCGATCTTCCGGGTGGTCATCAGAAGATGCGCATGATGGTTCCGGATATCGGTGTCGCCATGCGGGGAATGGATCGCAAAATCCACCGCCACCCCATACTGCCGGACCAGCGCCTGGCTGAATTCCCGCGTCAACGCCAGCCGCTGCTCCGCCGACAACTCGTGCGGCAACGCAACCTCGATCTCACGGGCCACCCGTGCATCCTTGCGCCTCTCGGATGCCTCCGCCGCATTCCACAATCCCGATCGGTCCCGCGCCCAATCCGGACCGTCACCCCGCACAACTGCACCATCGGCACTCAGCGTGTCACCCGGTAGCACGATCTCCGCATGCTCGACCCCGGACTTGCGAGTGAAGTCATGCACCATGCCATCGCGCGCATTCTCCAGCCGATCGGCGGCACGATAAGCCGCAGCGGCAACCGCGCTGCGCCCGGATGCCCGGCTGATCGGCTTCATGCTCATATGATAGATCGCCATAATAGGCCGACTCTATCAAGCACTGAGTTGCGAAGCAACTCGTAAGTGCGCACTTACACTCACTTCGCTCGCTCAGTGACAGCGGCCATCGTAACATCTCAGTGGGCATTTCTGGGCCGAAGCACTATGGAAAAACCTGAAACACGTCGGACCGCTTCCGCCATTTGATGCCGGATATGGCTACGGGTATTGTGGGAGACGTACCTACCGAACAACGAACCGAACCACTCTCCCACCGCATGAACCAACTGTAGAGGATGACCGGACCATGGCCAGATTGCCGATCGAACAACGGATCGCTCAGCTCGAAGCCCGGACCAAAGCCCTCAAGACGCGGATGGCACAGCAGGATCGTGCCAAAGATACCAGGCGCAAGATCCTGCTCGGTGCCCTCGTCCTTCATCGTCTCGAACAAAGTGGCGATGGTGAATTCTCCAAACGCCTCGGTGACTGGCTTAGACGCGAACTGCCCGGCTTCCTGACCCGCGAGGAAGACAGGGCTTTATTCGCCGATCTTCTCGGCCCCAAAGCAGAGTCACCGGAACCGATGGTGACAACGGCCGAAACGACAAAATCCGAACCTTGATCAGGTCAGACCTTTCATAACCGAACTGCCTAGCTTTTGCCCCAGACCAGCCAAACGCTTTTTGTCCCATTGCCGCTTTGCGGTGGTGCCGTACCCGATGACAGATTACGCCAGAGCGAGCGCAGCGCGGGAGCGCCGTAGGCCGCCGCGTAGCGGCGTCTGGCGATGGCACGCAGGCTAAAGATCCGGAATTTGGGCTATGCGGTTGCCGGTTCCACCCCCATCGCTGTCTTGAGCCGCCTCAGAGCACGTCCGAGACCGGCTGATGGCAGGGTTTCGGACCCGATTGGCTCGATAGAAGGTTTAGAAAGTTCTTGAATCTGTGTTCCAGGGGGATTTTCCGACTTGGAAGAAAAAGCAACCAAATCCGCCGGTTTCTGCCCACCTTCCGGGCTTCGATCTTGCAGGTTTGGATGGGACCCACCCGGCATCGGATCGTGGAACAGATAGGCGTTGCTGGTCCGGATCAGGCGGGTGCGCAGCACCCGCTTACCCAACAGATCCCTCTCCCGGAACTGCACCCGCACCACCCGGTTCGCCCATGTCATGATGCCGGCCAGCTCCAGCGCCTTGATCGCTTCATACACCGTATCCCGGCAGCACTGGGCACGCGCGGCGATCGCCTCGTAGCTCGGAAAGCACCGCCCGTCCCGGCTGTTGTGGAATCCCCATAGCAACGCCGCCAGCACCTCCAGATAAGCCCGCGTCAGCGGACCCCGGTGCTGTCCCGGCTGCTTGTGCCGCACCGACCAGGCCCGCGCATACATCGTGATTCGCACTTTGGCGTTGCGATCCAGCGGACGACACCGCCCCTTGCCAAACACCTTCTCCCGGCGCCGGCTACGACGATTCGTCAAAATCCCAATTGATTCCATCAAACAATCTCCGTCAGGTTGCTAAGCAACCCACCCGAAGCGGCCGGAAATCGGCACAAGTCCGCCCATGGCAAGAAAACACTTGCAAAAGACGGCGATTTGGGGGATTCTCATGTTTACCAGACAATGAGTTTCCCCGGCCTCTGCCGGTATGCACGGCCCGCTCTTCAGGCGGGCTTTGCTGATTCTGGGCTATGATTCTCCAGCCAGAAGGTTGATCCCACACGGCAACGCGAATCGCTGCCCTGAACTCACGGGCACGGCAACGCGAATCGCTGCCAGCACCCTAAGCACCGCCCATTTCGTAACAACCGAACCGAAATGTCCAGAAATTTTATGATTCCTCCTTACCCTTGGCTATCGAGAGCGCTTGTTGTCTGATATGTGTTGCGCTACACATATCATAATGATTAAGAGTTTTGCCGACAAGCGGACTGCGGCAGTGTTTGCCAACCGAACGCCGAAAGGCTTTCCGACAGACATTCTAGCCGCCGCACGGCGAAAGCTCTTAATCCTTGATGCGGCTGTAACGCTGGAGGATGCCAACTCGCCCCCCGGCAATCGGCTCGAAGCTTTGAAGGGCGACCGTGCCGGTCAGCACTCAGTCCGCATTAATGACCAATGGCGGATATGTTTCGTCTGGCATGACGATGGTCCGCATAATGTCGAGGTTACCGACTATCACTAAGGAAGGTGAATTATGGCTATCCTGCGCGAAGCAATGAACGGAATGAACTATGATGACGTGGCACTCGTCGGGCAGCTTCCTCCGGTGACGCCAGGCGAGGTTTTGCGTGAGGAATTCCTGGCTCCCCTCCACATGTCCGCTCGCGCATTGGCTCGCGACATCAACGTGCCACCCAATAGGATCACCGACATCCTGAATGGCGATCGAGGAATCACAGCACAGACCGCGCTAAAATTGGCGGGTCGGTTCGGCACTTCGGCTCTGTTCTGGATGAACCTCCAGGTCGCCTATGACCTGGCCATGGCCGAACGCGAGGTTACGCGCGCGGCTTAAGCCGGCCAGATAACGTGGTATCGTGTTAGCACGATACCACGTTATCTCTCT
>JAQTXO010000386.1 GCA_028688765.1 Acidiphilium sp.
GGGTCGAGATGGTACTGGTGCGGCGGCTCTATAACCGCAAGGACCCGATCTATACGTTGCTGCTCACGTTCGGGCTCGCGTTCATCATCCAGGACCTGATCCGCGCCGTGTGGGGTGCGCAGGGACAGCCGCTCGCGATTCCGGCGTTTCTCAACCATCCGCTCAGCAGCACGTATTTCTTTGTCACCGGCTATCGGCTGTTCGTGGTCGCGGTGGCGTTGCTCGGGACCGGTTCGTTGTTTGCCGTCCTGCGGTTCACCCGTATCGGCATCCGCATCCGCGCGGGGAATTCCGACCTTGAAACCATATCGGCGCTCGGCGTTAACATTTATCTGCTGCGCTCGGCGAATTTCGTGATCGGCATTATTTTCGCCGGTGTTGCGGGCATTCTTGCCGCCGGGCAGATCGGGCTGACACCGACCATGGGCGATAGTTTGATCATGCCCGCCTTCGTTGCGATCGTGGTCGGCGGGGTCGGCTCGCTGGTCGGTTCGCTGCTCGGCGGGCTGATCATCGGCCTGGCCTCCGGCATTACCACCGCCTTCTTTCCAGCGGCCAGCGAGGTTGTGATTTATGTCATCATGGGGATCACGCTGGTGGTGCGACCGCGTGGGCTGATGGGGCAGGAAGGGTTGTTCGAATGAGCGGTGTTGCCGGTGCGCCGGCCTCCGTATCCGGCGGGCCGATGATCTCGCGGCGCATCCTCGGCAATGTGGCGCTCGGACTGGTGCTGTTCGCCGTGCCGGTCTGGCTGCCGCTGGTCGGCGGCTATACCGATCTGGCCTCGCGGGTGCTGATCTATGCGCTGGCCGCGATGGGGCTGAACCTGCTGCTTGGTTTCACCGGCGGCCTCTCGTTCGGTCATGCCGCGTATTTCGGGCTTGGCTCCTACGGGGTCGGGTTGATGCTGAAATATGAAACCCACAGCATTTTGCTGGCACTGCTGGTCGGCACCCTGGTCGGAGGTCTCGCCGCCGCGCTGCTCGGGCCGATCGCGGTGCGGCGGCGCGGGATCTATTTTTCGATGATCACCATTGCGATCGGTCAGATGTTCTATTTCATCGCGGTGCGCTGGAACGGGCTGACCGGCGGCGAGGATGGGTTGACCGGGTTTTCCCGCCACCCGATCCATCTGCCGGGGCTGACCCTGCCGATGGGATCGGTCGGGTTTTATTACCTCGTGCTGGTCTGCTTCGGCGTGGCGGCGCTCGCCCTCTGGGTGGTGCTCAACGCGCCGCTCGGGCACAGTTTCGTGGCGATCCGCGAGAATTACAAGCGGCTCACCTTTCTTGGCATCCGCACCCAGCGCTATGTCGCGATTTCCTTTGCGATCTCGGGCGTTGTCGCCGCCCTGGCCGGTGGTTTGAATGCCCTGCTCGATAATTTCACGTCCCCGAATACGTTGAACTACACGCTCTCGGGCGATTTCCTGATCATCGCGGTGCTGGGCGGGATGCGCAATTTCTGGGGCCCGCTGATGGGGGCGGTGATTTTCGTGCTGGTGCGCGACTATGTCAGCTCGATCACCAATAACTGGATGACGGTGATCGGCCTCGTTTTTGTCGTTTCCGTGATTTTTTTCCCGATGGGGATCCTCGGATTTTTCAACCGCGGGGCGAAGTCGTGAGCCTGCTGGTGCTGGATCGGGTCGGGCGGCGGTTCGGGGCGTTGCAGGCGCTGTCGGGGATTTCGCTCAGCGTCGAACCGGGCGAACTCCGCGCGATCATCGGCCCGAACGGTGCGGGCAAGACCACGTTGTTCAACCTGATCAGCGGGTTTTTCCCGCCCTCCGAAGGCAGTATCGTGTTCGCAGGGGAGACCATCACCGCGGTCAATCCGGCGGCGCTGGTCAAACGCGGCATTATTCGCACGTTCCAGATCACCGAGATTTTTCTTGCACTTTCGGTGCATGACAATCTGCGGATCGCGGTCGAGACCGCGATGGGGCTGAATTTGCGGCCCTGGATTTCGGCGGCCACGCGCGCGGCGGTGGAGCGGCGGGTCGAGGGACTCGCCGAGATCGTGCGGATCGCGCCGAAGCTTCATCGGATCGCGGGCGAATTGTCGCATGGCGATCAGCGTGTGGTGGAAATCGGCATCGTGCTGGCCAAGTCGCCCAAGCTGCTGTTGCTCGACGAGCCGACCGCCGGGATTGGTGATGAGGAAACCAATCACATGACCGACCTGATCCGCCGGCTCAACCGCGAGCAGGGGATTACCATGCTGTTCGTCGAGCATGACATGGCGATCGTGTTCGGGATCGCGGACCGGATCACGGTGCTCGACAACGGGCACATGCTCGCCGAGGGCAATGCCGAGGAGATCGCCGCCGATCCCCGCGTGCAGTCGGCCTATCTGGGGCAGGCGGCATGAGTGCGGTGCTCGAGGTCGACGGGCTGCAGACCTATTACGGCAAGAGCCACATTCTGCATGGTGTTTCGCTCACTGTCGGGGCCGGTGAACTGGTCGCGCTGCTCGGCCGCAACGGCGCCGGCAAGACGACGACGATGCGCAGCATCATGGGACTCACCGCGCCGCGTGGGGGCCGGGTCAGGCTGTTCGGCCAGGAGACGACCGGCAGGCCACCCTACCGGGTTGCTTCGCTCGGCGTCGGCTACGTGCCGGAGGGGCGCAAGATTTTCGGCCATCTCACCGTGCATGAAAATCTGCTGGTGCCGCCTGAAACCAAAGGGCCGTGGACGATCGAGACGGTCTATCAGCTGTTTCCCCGGCTCGCCGAGCGGCGCACCAGCAAGGGGGGGCGGCTTTCGGGCGGCGAGCAGGAGATGCTGGCGATTGCCCGCGCGCTGCTGCTCAACCCCAAACTCCTGATTCTCGACGAACCCTCGCAGGGCCTCGCTCCGGTGATCGTGCAGGAGGTGATGCGCACCGTGGAGCGGATGAAAGGGGAGGGGATGTCGATCCTGCTGGTCGAGCAGAATGCGTTTCTCGCCCTGCAACTCGCGGATCGTGCGTATGTGCTCTCGGATGGCGCAGTGGTTTATGACGGCGCAGCGGCGGTGCTGCAGGCCGACCGGGACCGGATGGAACAACTGGCAGGTGTCAGTCATCACGGCTGAGACAGCCTTGTTGTTGCGCAACAGGTTCCGGTTGCGAACTGATATGCTCCGATCGCCGTGAACGGGTGCTGTCATCGAAGGTAGCCTGTGATGATCGACCACGTCTTGTTCGTTATGATATCGTAACGATTTAGACGTGATCGATCGTGCGCGAGGTACGGCGAATTTTCGCTTTGGGGGGCGAAAGCGGGAACGGGGCCTGTGCGGGGCGGCGATGGGATTATTGCCGGTCCGGGCAATGACGGGGACGCACTCGCCGCCGCATTTTGCTGCGGTCGGGGCGACCGGTGGCAAGGTTTCGACCGGATCGATCGGTTCAGAATTGGTCGATGCGGTGGGAATTTGGGTTGGAAGCCATGGATCGTCCCGCCAGTCGGAATCGAGCGGACACGGCGCGGGGACGCGCTTGCGGCGGATTGGCGGGCGCGAGCGGATTGGACAAGGCTGCGACGGCTTTCGCAAGACTGGCGGCGATGCTGTCGAGCAGGAGGAACAGAAGTTCCATGAATTTTACGATGGCGGGATGATGGTGATCGGCGTCCGCCTCGCAGGCATGACGGAAGTCTTCAAATATGACTTTGAAGTTTTCGGCCAAGGCTTCACGAGG
>JAQTXO010000387.1 GCA_028688765.1 Acidiphilium sp.
GGGGGGACGTTGCCGGCGGTGACCACGATGCCCTGTTTTTCGGCCTGGGCGACCAGCGGCATGAAGGCCCGGTTGCCGGGATGGCCCATGATTTCGATGCAGTCCGGGCTGGCCGCGAGGGCCTGGCGGAACTGGGTGATCATGGTTTCGGGCTGCCAGTTGGAATATTGCTCGATGAGTTTGACGCCGAAGGCCTTGGCGGCGGCTTTGGCGCCGATTTCGCGCGGCAGGGTCGAGCCGTCGCCGGGGCTGCCGCCCATCTGGAAGTACATGGTCAGGCCAGCGCCGAGTTTGTCGCTCGCGGGGGCTGCGTGGGCGGTGGTGGTGGCGAGGGCGGTGGTGGCGAGGGCGATGAGGGCGGTGGTGGCGAGGGCGGTTTTGAGGGGTTTCATGGTGGTTTTTCTCCCGGTGGTGTGGTTTGATTTTCAGGGTTTGGTGAACAGGCGGCGCTGGAGCTGGCGGATGCGGGCGGGGTCGTCGATGCCGATATGCAGGACGACGGCGCCGACGAAGACGAGGCCGACGATGACTTCGACCCAGAAGCCGGCGACGCCGGTGGCGACGATGCCGGCATCGAGCATGCCGATGATCAGGGCGCCGAAGACGCTGCCGATGACGGTGGCGGTGCCGCCGAAGACCGAAGTGCCGCCGATGAAGACGGCGGCGAGGGCGGAGAGCAGGATGCCCTGGCCCTGGGTGGGGAAGTAGCTGAGGTTTTCGAGGGTGAGCAGCACGCTGGCGAAGCCGCCGAGCGCGCCCATCAGGGTGAACAGCTTGATCCGCTCGCGCACGGTGTTGATGCCGACGACGCGGGCGACTTCACGGGAATCGCCGATGAAGAGGAGGTGTTCGCCGAAGCGGTGGCGGTTGAGGATGAACCAGACCGCTACGGCGACGCCGAGCGCCCAGAAGGCTTCGGTCGGGATGCCGAACAGGGTGCCGGAGAAGATGCCGTTGATCGCGCTGCCGGTGAGGCGTTGCAGCGTGTAGGACATGCCGCCGGACAGGACGGTGGCGATGCCGGACCAGAAAAAGCTGGTGCCGATGGTGATGATGATCGAGGGGATGCCGATGACCGCGACGAGGAGGCCGTTGACCACGCCGATCAGCGCGCCGCCCGCGATGGCGGCGAGCAGGCCGATCCAGGCGGACCAGGGCGCGCCGTAGGTGCGGGTGACATGGGCGAACAGGAAGCCGGAGAGGGCGATGACGGCGGGGAAGGACAGGTCGATCTCGCCGGCGGCGATGACCAGAGTGAGGCCGAGGGAGAGGATCATCATCGGGGGGATGGTGACCAGGAAGGAATTGTAGATCGGCCAGTGGAGGAAGACGGTGGGGGCGAAGAAGATGAACAGGCCGATCAGGACGAAGAAGACGATGATGATCGGCAGGCCTTCGAGCTTGATCGCGGCGCGCGGGTTGAGGGTGGGGATGGGGTGTTTCAACGGGGTGTCGCTCATGCGGCGGCCTCGATCTTGGTTTTCTGGAGGTCGATCAGGAAGAGGGTGAGATCTTCGAGGGAGAGGTCGGCGGGGCGGAGGTTGGCCACGATGCGGCCACGGTCGAGCACGATCAGGCGGTCGGCCAGAGCGTGGACGTGGGCGAGGTTGTGTTCGATGTAGATGGCGGCGCGGCCGGAGTCTTTGATGCGGCGGACGAAGTCGAGCACTTTCTGGACTTCCTTGATCGCGAGTGCCGTGGTGGGTTCGTCGAGGATGATCAGGTCGGCGTCGAAATGCATTGCGCGGCCGATCGCGATGCCCTGGCGTTCGCCGCCGGAGAGTTTGGCGACGGTGGAATCGGCATCGATGCCGACGCCGCGAAAGCCGAGCTGGCGCTGGAGGATTTCGTTGGCGATGCGGCGCTGTTCGCGCACCCGGATGAAGCCGAAGCGGTTGGTGATCTGGCGGCCGACGAAGAAATTGCGCCAGAGCGGCTGTTTTTCGCCGAGGGATTTTTCCTGGTAGACGGTTTCGAAGCGGAGATCGTGGGCGCGGCGGACCGAGAAATTGGCCCAGTCGACCGGCTGGTCGCGGATGAACAGGCGGCCTGCCGAGGGCGGGATGACGCCGGTGAGGGTTTTGATCAGGGTGGATTTGCCGGCACCGTTATCGCCGATCAGGCCGACGATTTCGTTGCGGCCGATCGCGAGGTCGATCTCCGCGAGGGCGCGGACCTTGCCGAACGAGACGGACAGGTTTTCGGCACGGACGATGTGCTCGTAGGTGCGGGCTGCCGTGGACTCCATTGTCGTTTCCCCTGCGTTTCGAACCGCGATTTTTGTTTTTTATCGAGTGAGGACACGGGGAAGTCAATCGGCATTTGCGGGAATCTGGGAGAAAGTTTCGTATTGCGGAACTTAAGGTGGGGAAGTGATTATCACGTTGTCGGCATGACGCTTGGGGGGCCGGAATATCGGCTTGCGGAACGGTTGAAATTTCCCGTGTCAACCTCCTTTTACGTAGGGTCTGGAGGGTGAGCGAATGTCTGGAACGGGTAAAAAAAAGTTCAGTAAATTGCAACGAATTCTGCTTGCTGGCGGGGCGGTCGTGGTGCTGGCCGGGGCGGGATTTGCGGTGAGTGCGGGGGTTCGGACCGCGCGCGCGGCGGTGGCGGTGCAGGGCGGGGTGACCACATGGTCGAGCGCGGAGACCGCGATTGCCGCAAAGCCCGCGAAGGGGATGGACGGGTGGGATATTCCCCAGCCGGTGCATATGCCGACCGATCCCAAGCAGGCGGCGCTGGTGAAGAAGGGCATGTTCCTGACCGTCGCGGGGGATTGCATGCCGTGCCACAGCGTGGCGGGCGAACCGGAATTTGCCGGCGGGCGCGCGGTGGGGACGCCGTTCGGTGTGGTGTTTTCGACCAATCTGACGCCGGACAAGAAATACGGTATCGGCAGTATGACCGACAAGCAGTTCTATGCGGCGGTGCATGGCGGGATCGAGCCCGGCAGTTCGCTGGTGGTGTTTCCGAAATACGAATATCCGGTGATGCCCTACACCGCCTATTCGAAGCTGACCTATTCCGATGTGATGGCGATCAAGGCGTATCTCGATACGCTCAAGCCGGTGGCGATCAAGAACCGGCCGGATACCATGTTCTTTCCGACCGATCTGCGGGCGGGTATGCTGGCGTGGCGGCTGCTGTTTTTCCATCCGCATCCGGTGCGCTACCAGAAAGGGTGGAGCCAGAACGTCAGGCACGGGGCGTATCTCGTGCAGGCGCTGGAGCATTGCGATGCGTGCCATACGCCGCGGAACATCGCGATGGCCTCGATCCATTCGCGGTATCTGGCGGGCGGGCATATCATCGATCAGGCGTGGTATGCCCCGAATATCACCGCGTCGAAGAGCGACGGGTTGGGGTCGTGGAGCGACAAGGCGATTTACACCTATATTCATGACGATGGCGACATGAAGCAGGGGGCGCCGTTCGGCAAAATGAAATCGGTGGTCGATGACAGCCTGAGCCGGCTGCCCAAGCAGGATGTGCAGGATATCGTGGATTATCTGCGGACGTTGAAGCCGCTGAAGAGCCATTTTCCGCCGGCGATTCCGGATGCGGCGGCTGCGGTGGCGGCGGGCAAGACGCTTTACGATGACGAATGCGCGCGCTGCCACATGAAGAACGGCGAGGGCGCGAACAACAATATTCCGAACCTCGCCCATAATCAGGCG
>JAQTXO010000388.1 GCA_028688765.1 Acidiphilium sp.
TCCCGCACGAGGTCAAGGGCCAGGGCATCTACGCCTACGTCACCCTGATCAGCGGCGAAGACCCGACCGACGATCTCCGCCGCGAACTCATCATCTGGGTCCGCAAGGAAATCGGCCCGATCGCCGCGCCCGATCAAATCCACTGGGCCCCCGGCCTGCCGAAAACCCGCTCGGGCAAGATCATGCGCCGCATCCTCCGCAAGATCGCCGCGAACGAAACCGAAAGCCTCGGCGACATCTCGACCCTCGCCGACCCCAGCGTGGTGGAGGACCTCGTGGCCAACCGCGCGGCATGAGCCACCCCCCAAGGCGGAGCCTGAGATTGGGCCTGAGCTTTGGCTGCGCCGCCCTCGTCGCGCTCGCAGCCCTGCCGGTCGCGGCGCGGGCCCAGACCCAACTCGAAATGAACCAGCAGGCGCAAGCCGATTACGCCCTCGCGGATGCCCGCCTCAACGCGGTCTACACCCGGGTCATGCACGATCTCGCCCCATCCCGCCGCCCCCTGCTCATCGTGGCCGAACGCGACTGGATCACCTACCGGGACGCCGAATGCGCCTATCAGACCTCGGGCTCGATCGGCGGATCGATCCATCCGCTTGAAGTTCTCACCTGCCGCACCGAACTCACCCGGGCTCGCGCCCACACGCTCGCGCGGTCCGACTGCAGACAAGGCGATCCCGCCTGCCAATAGGAGACGATATGAAACACATGATCGACCACGAGGCCGGCAAGGTCCATCGCGTGCTCGGCTCCGGCGGCGTCGGCCTCCACGTCCGCGAATGGGGGCCCGAAGGCGCCCAGCCGATCCTGTTCATCCATGGCTGGTCGGCGGCCTACCTCTCCTGGCACAACCAGTTCGACTCGCCGCTCCGCGAGGCCTACCGCATCGTCTGCATGGACCTGCGCGGCCACGGCTTCTCCGACAAACCGCTCGACCCCGAAATGTACCAAACGGGCGCGCACTGGGCCGACGATATCGCCGCCGTCATGATCGCCCTGAGCCTGAAAAAGCCGGTCCTGGTCGGCTGGAGCTATGGCGGCTTCGTGATCGGCGACTACCTCGCCCGCCACGGCACCAAAAACGTCGGTGCGGTCAATTTCGTCGGCGCCGCCGTCATCTCGTCCAACCCGCCCCGCCACATCGGCGAAAGCTTCATCGACGGTGCCCTGATGGCCGCCAGCGAAGACCCCGCCGTGATGATCGAAGGCGTCCGCCACGTCGTCCACGCCACCACCTATAAACCCCTGCCGACCGCCGATATCGAACGCGCCATGGTCGTGCTCGGCCTCACCCCGCCCGCCATCCGCGCCTTCCTGCTGATGCGCACCCTCGACTTCACCGAGGCTCTGGAAAACCTCCACCGCCCGTGCCTGATCTCCCAGGGCGACGAAGACGGCATCGTCCTGCCCTCGATGGCCGAACACATCGCAAACCACGTGCCGGATGCCAAACTCTCCCGCTACGCCGCCTGCGGCCACGCCCCCCATCAGGAACACCCGGCCCGGTTCAATGAGGAACTTGCGATGTTGGCGGCGCGGGTGGGGCGGGATTAGCAGGTCAAGCAAGCGCTTCTTTCTGTTAATTGGGGCTGGAGCGGTTTCAACAACGGCGGCCCGGCGGAGCGAAAGTTTTTTGCTTCTTTTTTACAAAAAAGAAGCCTTCTTCTTCCCGTCCCTCAACGAAACCGCGCCAACCGCACCGCCGTATGCCCCCGGCCCGTCCGGTGGCTCGGCATCACCATCAGGCAGTCGTCATAGGGCGTGCGGATTTCCGCCGTTCCGTCATGCGCGAGCAGGGTTCCCCGTGCCGGGATCACCTCGCCGCCCCGGAACGGTCGCACGAAGGCGAAGCGTTCGGTGGTGGCCGTGATCACCCGGGTCACCTCGGCGAAACGTGGCGGCGGCGGGGTCGTTCTGGTGTCCGGTCCGGCATCGAGCATCCCGGCATGGTGCAGCAGCGCGGTCACGCTCGCCTGCATCTGCTCCACGGTGGGCGTCCGCCAGTGCTGCCCGGCCTCGACCAGCACGGAGGCGGCATCGCCGGTTGCGGCGGTGAAGCGCGGATAATCGATCAGCCGCCGGCCGCCGGCATGGCCGCCATCGGCCACTACCAGCCCCGGCGTCCCGATCGCGAGCGCCAGCGCCTTGCTCCGCGTCCCTTCGCCGCACAGCAGCAGCGGATCGGAGGGCCACAGCATCGAATGCAGGTCGAGCACCCAGTCCACGGTATCGATGATCGGGCGGATTTCCCGCGCCCGATCAAGTTCGCGTGAGCGGCGCGGCCCGTCGAGCGTGGCCTGATCCCACACCCGGTTCATATCCTCGTCGATGAAGCGCGACGCGATCGGATTTTCGGCGTCGAACCCCGCGAAGGCATCGAGATTGGCAAATCCCAGCGTCAGCCGCCCGCGCGTCGGGCGCAGTTTCGACCGCAGCATTGTATCGAGCACGATCGCCCCACCCAGTTCGTTGCCGTGGATCAGCGCAAGGACCAGCACATGCGGCCCGGAGCGCGGGGCGGCGAAACTGGTGAATCCCCGCACCCCGGTATTGCCCGCGAGCCAGGGCGAGAGGTCCGGCGGCGCGAGTTCCACGGTGAAGCGCGGCAATTCCGGTGCCGCCGAGCCTTGCACGAGGCTGGCGATTGCGTCCATCACGCCTTCCGCACCCGACACATTGATCCCCCAGAACGATAACCCGAAGCACAACCCCAGACATAAGCCATGAATGCACTCTACCCCGAGATGAAATTGCTGCAACCATCGGCGCGACATTCCGGTGGCTGAACGTATCGGCCCGGCGCACGCCTTGTGGCGCGCCATCCCGCCCGGCCCGCGCCGCGGAGCACTTCACGCCGCCTGCTGCCTCGCCGCACCGCGCGCCGACGCCCATGCCCCCGCCACCAGCACCGGCATCGTCACCATGGGCGAAATGACGCGCAATTCGGGTCTCGGTGAAGCCGCGCGCCTGCTCCATGCCGGCATCGCCCGCTGCGGGCTGGATCGCGGCGCGGTCGATCTCGGCGTGCTGCGCCGTCCGGTACCGGCCCGCGCGGCACCCGATGCCGCGTTGCTCCTTCACGTCAACGCGCCCTCGATCCCGCTGATGCTCGCCCGCGCGCCGCGCGATTTCCTGCGCGGGCGCCGGGTGATCGGCTTCTGGAACTGGGAACTTGCCACACTGCCAACCGCATGGGGCAGGGCAGGGGGCTACATCCACGAAATCTGGGCACCCTCGGCTTTCACCAGCGCCGCAATCGAAACACGCTACCCGGGCCGGGTCCGGCTGGTGCCCTATCCGCTCGCCGCGATCGACCTGCCACCGGCCAGCCCCGACCGCGCCCGGTTCGGCGTGCCGGATGGCGCGGTGCTCACGCTGGTGATCGCCAATCTCGGCGCGAGCTTCGCCCGAAAGAACCCGCTCGCCGCCATCGCCGCCCACCGCGCCGCCTTCGGCGACCGTGCCGACCGCATCCTGATCGTCAAACTCGCGGGCGGTGCCGCCTTTCCCGCCGATATGAAAACCCTCGCCGCCGCCATCGCGGGCGCGCCCAATATCCGCCTGATCGACGACTCCTGGCCCGCCGAACGGCTCCGCACCCTGCTCGCCAGCGCCGACATCCTGCTCTCGCTCCACCGCGCCGAAGGCTTCGGCCTGGTTCCCGCCGAAGCCATGCT
>JAQTXO010000016.1 GCA_028688765.1 Acidiphilium sp.
CCCTGCTGTATCGGTGCCGGTTGTGCATGCGGTGCCGGGGCAGCGTATTGCGCGGGGGCGGCCTGGGGAGCGGGTGCCTGATAGTGTTGGGGTGCCGCCTCCTGCGGCATCGCATAGGTCTGCGCCTGGGCTTCCGGACGCTGATATTCATTCGCCATCGGCTGCGGTGCGACCGCACCTCGGAACCCATTGGTCATCCGGCTGAACAGGCTCGCCTTGCGCGCCGGCTCGGCCGGGTTGCGCGGTGCGTCGCGATAGGCGGCGGGGGCCGAAATCGGGGCGCGCATCGGCGGCTCGGCCTGAGGCATCGCCTGGGTCATCGTCTGCGGCTGGGACGCATGTGCCGCAAACTGCGGTGCCTGGGGCTGCATCGGCTGCGGCTGATGATGCTGCGGCTGCGATTGCGGTGACATCGGCTGGGCCGGTACCACGTTCAGAACCGGCGGCTGATGGGTCGCACCGGCATGGGTCGTCGCAACCGCATCGGCCATCATGCCGCCGCCGCCCATCGCCACGAGTTTCGGCCGTTCCGACTGCGCCGGTGCGGCTGAATCGATCCCGGTCGCCACGACGGAAATCCGCACGCGCCCGCCGAGATTTTCATCGAGCGCCATGCCGACCATGATGTTGGCGTCCTCATCCACTTCCTCGCGAATGCGGTTGGCCGCCTGGTCGAGTTCGAACAAGGTCAGGTCCGAACCGCCGGTGATGTTGATCAGCAGCCCGCGCGCACCCTTCATATTGGTATCTTCGAGCAGCGGATTCGAGATCGCGGCCTCGGCAGCGCGGATCGCGCGATCCTCGCCCTCGGCCTCGCCGGTGCCCATCATCGCCTTGCCCATTTCGGACATCACCGAACGAATATCGGCGTAGTCGAGATTGACCATGCCCGGCACCACCATCAGGTCGGTCACGCCGCGCACACCCATGTAGAGCACATGGTCGGCCATCTCGAAGGCTTCCTTCCAGCCGGTGCGCTCGTTCGCCACCTTGAACAGGTTCTGGTTCGGAATGACGATCAGGGTATCGACGTAATTCTGCAGCTCGGTGATGCCCTCATCGGCCGATTTCAGCCGCCGCCGCCCCTCGAACGAGAACGGCTTGGTGACGACGCCGACCGTCAGAATCCCGCGCTCCCGCGCCATCCGCGCGATTACCGGCGCGGCCCCGGTTCCGGTGCCCCCACCCATGCCGGCGGTGATGAACACCATGTGCGCGCCATCGAGGTGGCGGGCGAGATCCTCGGCGGCTTCCTCGGCGGAGGCTTTGCCCACTTCGGGCCGGCCCCCGGCGCCATTGCCCTGGGTGATGTGCGGCCCGAGCTGAATACGCCGTTCCGCGCGCGAGAGTAACAACTGCTGCGCATCGGTGTTCGCGACCACGAAATCGACGCCCGGCAGATTCAGCGCGATCATGTTGTTGACCGCATTGGTCCCGCCGCCGCCGACACCGATCACCGTGATCCGCGGGGTGAAATCGGTGTGGCTGGTCTTCTGGATGGTAAGGTTGAGAGTCATGGCTGCATCTCCTGGCAGGCGGGCGTTGAGCGTTTTGCGAAAAGGGGAGGGTTGGGGCGCGTCATCTCAGAGGCGCCGTTTGAGGAAAGCAATGATACCGCCGATCATCCCGGTCGGGCTTTCGGCGGTGAAATCGAGATCGTGCAGGGTCTGGCCATCGCCGGTGGCAAAAGCGAGCAGCCCGATCAACGTTGCGAAATTCGGCCCGGTCGCGGCATCGGGCAGGCCGATCACCCCGAACGGCCGGCCGAGACGAACCTGACGGTTGAGGATATGCGCGGCCAGTTCCCGCGCGCCAACCAGTTGCGCCGCCCCGCCGGTGAGCACGACCCGCGCCCCGGCAGCGCGGCCGAGTCCGGAGGTCTCGATCCGGTCGCGCGCCAGCTCGAAAATCTCCTCAAGGCGTGGCCGGATGATCGAGACCAGCGCGCTGCGCGGCACCTTCGAAATCTGGTGCTCCGCCTCGCCCACCATCGGCACCGGCAGAAGTTCGCGGGCATCGTCCGGGCTCTCCTGGCAGGTGCCGTACAGGGTTTTCAGCCGCTCCGCATGGGCAACCTGGGTCGGAAGCAGCCGCGCGACATCGTTGGTGACGTGAATGCGGCCGATCGGTAATTGCGCAGTGTGCAGCAGATGGTTCTCGGCAAACACCGAAATCGTGGTGGTGCCGCCGCCCATGTCGATCACGGTGGCGCCGAGTTCGCGCTCATCTTCCACCAGGGTCGCGAGCCCCGAGGCGAAGGGCGCGGACACCATGCCCGAGATTTCAAGCTCGCAGCGTTCGAGGCAGGCGGTGAGGCTCTTGATCGCGGTGGTCGCCGCGTCGATCACATGGAGCTGCGAGGTCAGCGTATCGCAGTACAGCCCGCGCGGATCGGCAACCCCGCCGGTCTCGTCGGTCGCGAAGTTCAGCGGCAGCGCATGGATCGTGCCGCGCCCCTCGGAGGCCGCCCGCGCCCGCGCCTCGCGCACCACGCGGCGAATGTCGTCCCCGGTCACCGCCCTGCCGTCGATCGGCCATTGCACGTTGAACAGGCGCGATTCCGGCTGCCCGCACGACAGGTTCACGATGACCGATTTGAGCCGCATGTCGGCCTGATCCTCAGCCGTCCCCACCGCGGCCCGGATCGCGCGTTCCGCCTCGTCGAGATCGACGATCCCGCCGGATTTGATCCCCCTGCCCTTCTGCCAGCCGAAGCCGAGCGCGCGCAGCCGGCCATCGGAGTCCGCGCGCCCGATCAGGCAGGCGATCTTGGTCGAGCCGATATCGAGCACGCCGAACGGGCCGGAGCGCATGGGCCGGGGTCGCGCGGTATCGGGCCGGGAATCCCCCTTCTGCGGCGGCAGGGCGGTGCGGCGGGCCATGTCGTTCACGCTGAATTCCTTTTCATGACGGGTGGCCGGGCGCGGCGGCAGCGTCGGTGATGAAACCCTTGGGATAAGGGCGCACCACGAGGCGGTCGGCGAGACGCAGATCGATGGTGCGAACCGGGCGCTCCAGCAGCTTGATCCGATCCTCCGCCTCCACCAGCCGGGCCATCGCCGCCCCTTCGTGCTGATCGGGCAGCTTGATCGTGGTGTGATCGCGCAGCAGCAGGTTCCAGCGCAGATCATCGATCCGTTCGGCAGCCACGACATGTTTCGCGATCGCCGGATATCGCTTGAGCAATGCCAGCAAGGCCGCGGCGTGTCCGGGCACTCCGGCGCCAACCAGAAGCGGCAGGTCCGGATCGTGGGCGCGGGCAGCGGCGGCATCATGCCCGTCGAGCACCGTGCCATCCGGCCCGATCAGGGCAAAACGATTATCCGGCTCCTGCCAGATCGCAACAGGCCGACGCTCGACCACCTCGACCCTGATGGTATCAGGCAGGATGCGTTCCACCGTGGCGCTGCGCACCGCGCCGAGAGCGGCAATCCGCCGTGCCGCGGCTTCGGGCGAAAATCCCAGGATCGGCATACCGTGGCGAACCCCGAGCGCGCGCTCCACCGCCACGCGCGGCGTCGTGGTCGCCCCGTCGATCTCGATATGCGCGACCCGCATCCCGCCATCGGCCATCAAGTCGGCGAATCCGGCATGAACCGGCCTGAACAGCGCGGTGATGCCGCGCACTCCCAGCGGCACGACCACCAGCACCACGATCACGATCGCCCCGATCAGGGCCGGCTTGCCCGACTTGCGGAACCGCCGCAGCAACAGGGTCCGCGCACTCGGACGATCCTGGATTTTCGGCTTGCGGGTTTTCACACGCGACATGCGGCGTGCTCCACCATCCAGGCGCAGAGTGCCGGGAAATCCATGCCGCAATGCGCCGCCTGCTCCGGCAGTAGCGAGGTCGGCGTCAGGCCCGGCTGGGTATTCACCTCCAGCAGAACCAGCCGGTCGGTCTCGTCGTCGTAGCGGAAATCGGCCCGGCTCGCACCCCGGCAGCCGAGCGCGCGATGCGCCGCCACCGCGGCATCCTTGGCCCGCGCCGTCACCGAAGGCGCGACCCGCGCGGGAATATCGTGGCGCGACCCGCCTTCGGAATATTTGGCGTTATAGTCATAGAAGCCGTCAGCCCGGATTTCCGTCACCGCGAGCGCCCGCCCTTCAAGCACCGCGACCGTGAGTTCGCGCCCCGCGATATATTCCTCGGCCATCACGGCGTCCCCGAACGGCCAGTCGCGCGCGATATCGGCACGACGGTTATCGCCGTTGCGAATGATGAACACGCCCACCGAAGACCCCTCGTTCACCGGCTTGAGCACGTAGGGACGTGGTAGCGGATCGGCCTCGGCGAGTTCGTCGCGCGGCACGATCCGGTGCTGCGCCAGCGGCAGGCCGGCTGCGGCGAAAGCAGCCTTGGCCACCGATTTATCCATCGCCATGGCGGACGCCCGAACCCCGGAATGGGTGTAGGGTATCCCCATATAATCGAGCACGCCCTGGATCGTGCCATCCTCGCCGAACCGCCCGTGCAGGGCATTGAACACCGCATCGGGCGGCGGCGTCAGGGCCGCGATCACCGCGCCGAGATCGGCACCGACCAGGATCGGCAGCACATCGTACCCTGCCGAGTCCAGCGCCGCGATCACCTGCTGCCCGGAGGCGAGACTTACCTCGCGTTCGGCGGAAATCCCCCCGAACAACACAGCCACCCGCTTGATGCCACCGCCGCTCATCGCGCGCCCCCCGGCTTCACGCCGAGCCGCCTGATTTCCCAGCGCAGTTCGATACCGGTTTCCGCCAGAACCCGCGCACGCACCGCATCGCCCAGCGCCTCCAGATCCGCAGCCGTCGCCGCCCCACGATTGATCAGGAAATTGCAGTGCTTTTCCGATACCTGCGCATCACCGATCACCGTGCCCCGGCATCCCGCCTGATCGATCAGCTGCCAGGCCTTGTGGCCATCGGGATTGCGAAACGTCGACCCGCCGGTACGCGCACGGATCGGCTGGCTCGCCTCGCGATTGGCCTTGATCGCGGCCATCCGTGCCGCAATCGCCGCCGGCTCATCGGGATGGGCGAACAGGCGCACCCGCAGCACGATGCCCCCGGGCGGGAGCGTCGCGTGACGATATGATAAGGCAAGATCCGCCGCGCTGAGCCGGTTGATGCTGCCATCGCGCCCGACGATCTCGGCCCAGTCCAGCACGTCCCTGATCTCACCGCCATAGGCGCCCGCATTCATCGCGATCGCACCGCCGAGCGACCCCGGAATGCCCGATAGAAATTCGAGCCCGCCCAACCCCGCCGCCGCCGCATGATCGGCGATGGTGACATCGAGCGCTGCCGCCCCGGCGACCAGCCCGTCCGCCTCGATCGCGACATCGCCGAATCCCCGCGCCAGCCGGATCACGATGCCCGGAATCCCGCCATCGCGAATGATCAGGTTAGACGCCGCCCCGATCACGGTGACCGGCAGTTCCGGGCTGAGCGCGGCCAGAAACCGTGCCAGGTCATCGTCATCCTGCGGCCGCAGCAGGTATTCCGCCGGACCGCCGACGCGGAACCACGTGCTCGCCCCCAAGGGCGCATCGAAGGTCACCCGGCCGCGCGCCGCCGGCAGCGTCTCGCGCCAATCGTGCCGGATCGCCGCCGCCATCATCGTGCACCCCCCGGCCCGCGCGACAGCGCCTGCAACTGCGCCGGCAACGCCTGCGCCCATTGGGTGATGTTGCCCGCACCCAGACAGACCACGAAATCCCCGGTCCGCGCGATCGCCTTGATCATTTCCGCCAGATGATCCGGGCTCGCCAGCGGCACCACCGCCCGGTGCTGATGCGCCCGCAGACCATCGATCAGCGCATCCCGGTCGATCCCTTCGATCGGCTCCTCCCCGGCGGCATAGACATCCGCGACGATGACGGTATCGGCATCGTTCATGCAGGTGCAGAAATCCTCGAACAGCGAAGCGAGCCGCGAAAACCGGTGCGGCTGCATCACCGCGATCACCTCGCGCGCACCAGCCTGCCGCGCTGCCTTCAGCACCGCCGCGATCTCGACCGGATGATGGCCGTAATCGTCGATGACAGTAACCCCGCCAACCTCGCCGGTCTTGGTGAACCGCCGCTTGACCCCGCCGAATCCGGCGAGCGCCGCCCGCAGATCGACCTCGGGCACCTCCATCTCGATACCGATAGTAATCGCCGCGAGCGCGTTGGAGACGTTATGATTGCCCAGCATCGGCAGACGGAACGGCCCCATCCGGCGGGATTTGCCCCCGATCCGGTCCGACAGGCGCACCTCGAACGTCGCCCCGTTGCGGTCGGACATGATCCGCTCGGCACGGACATCGGCCTGCGGCGAAAATCCGTAGGTGATCAACCGGTGATCCGACAGGTCCGGGATCATCTGCTGGACCGCCGGATGATCGATGCAGAGCACCGCGAAGCCGTAGAACGGAATATTGGCGACGAACTGCCGGTAGCCTGCCTCCATCGCCTCGCGTGTCCCCCAATGATCGAGATGCTCGGGGTCCATATTCGTCACCACGGCGATCACCGAGGGCAGGCGCAGGAAACTGCCATCGCTCTCATCGGCCTCGACCACCATCCAGTCCCCGGTGCCAACCCTCGCATTGGTGCCGTAGGCATTGATGATCCCGCCATTGATCACGGTCGGATCGAGCCCGGCCCCGTCGAGCACGGCGGCGACGATGCTGGTCGTCGTGGTCTTGCCATGAGTCCCGCCGATCGCGACCGACCAGCGCAGCCGCATCAGCTCGGCCAGCATCTCGGCGCGGCGGACCACCGGGATCAGCTTGCTGCGCGCGGCCTGAACCTCGGGATTGTCACGCGGCACCGCAGTCGAGATCACCACCACCTGGGCAGTGCCCAGATTGGCCGCGGCATGGCCGATCGCGACATTGATCCCGGCAGCGCGCAGACGCTGGACATTCGGGCTTTCGGAAATATCCGAGCCCTGCACGGCGTAGCCCAGGTTATGCAGCACCTCGGCGATGCCGGACATGCCAATCCCGCCGATGCCGACGAAATGGATCATCCCGATCCCGAGCGGCATCGCCCTCATCGCACACGCTCCGCGACACAGGTCTGCACCAGATCCGCGAGACGCCGCGTGCCATCGGCAATGCCGCAGGCGGCGGCGGCAGTCGCCATCGCCGCAAGCCGGCCCGGCTCGGCCACCAGCGTCTCGATCGCGCGGGTCAGGAGTTCCGGGCTCAATCCCGCCTGATCGAGCCTGAGCGCGCCACCCCGGCGGGCGATCGCGTCGGCGTTATGGCGCTGATCGGCATTGATCGCGAGCGGAATGAACAGGGCCGGCCTTCCGATCACCGCCAGTTCAGCGACAGTCGATCCACCGGCACGGGCGATCACCAGATGCGCGGCGGCGATCCGCGACGCGACATCGGCGAAGAACGGCGCAAGAGTATGAGCGATCCCAGCCCGATCGAGCACGATCCGCGCCGCCGCGATCTCCGCCTCCGGGCATTGCATGACGAGGTCGATCCGCCGGCGCAGCGCTTCGGGTAATCCGGCCAGCGCGGCGGGAACCAGGCTCGCGAAAATCCGCGCGCCCAGCGATCCGCCAAGCACCAGCAGCGCGATCCGGTCGACCGGCGCGGCATAGGGCGCCCCGGTCAGTTGCACCACCGCCGGGCGCACCGGGTTGCCGGTCAGCGTGGTCCTGATCCGGCGCGGCACCGCCTCGGTCTTGATGAAACTGGTCGCAAGATGATCGGCGAAGTGCGCGAGCACGCGGTTCGCCCCGCCCAGAATGGCGTTCTGGTCGTGCAGGATCACCACCGGACGGGATTTCAGCCCGAGCGTCGCCATCACCGGCGGCACCGAAGGATAACCGCCGAACCCGACCAACGCGGCGGCATCGAGCGTCGCGAGCACACGCCGCGCGGCACCGGTCCCCCGCGCAAGCTGGCGCAAACCGGCAACGACCCGCGCCGGGCTCCGCCCCGCAAGACCCGCGCCGTCGAGCACATGGCGCTCGCACCCGGCGAACACCGAGGATTGCACCGCACCGGACCGCTGATCGGTCATCAGCACCACGCGTTCGCCGCGCTGCATCAGCACATCGGCCACCGCTTCGGCGGGAAACAAATGCCCGCCGGTACCGCCCGCCGCAATGACGATGGGTTTCAGCATCGCGCCCCTCATGCCACCCGGTCCTGCACGCTGCCATGCGCGCGCCGTTCATCGGCACGTTCGGCATGGTTGCGCTTGCGGGTTAGCGCCAGCAGGAACCCCATGTGCAGCCCGACCGCGAGCACCGCCGAACCACCATAGGAAATGAACGGCAGCGTCATCCCCTTGGTCGGGATCAGCGACAGCGAGGACGCCATGTTGATGAAGGCCTGCAAACCGAAACTCACCAACAGCCCGGATGCCGCGAGCGCCACGAACAGATCGGTCTCGCGCATGATCCGCGCGAGACCGCGCAACACGATCACCGCGAAAATCAGAATGATCGCCAGGCACACGATCAGGCCGAATTCCTCCCCGGCCACCGCGAACACGAAATCGGCCCGCGCATCCGGCAGGTAATGCTTCACCTGCCCCTCGCCCGGCCCGCGCCCCCACAACCCGCCATTGCCGAAGGCCGAGAGCGCGGTGATCGCCTGATACGCCTTGTCCTTGGTCGGGTGCAGGAACAGCATCACCCGCGTATGAACGTGGGAAATCAGCTCGAAGGCGGCGAACCCGGAGACCCCGAAACCCGCCACCGCAACGCCGACCCAGTAGAGGCTCAGCCCATCGAGAAACAGCTGAACGAAAAAAGTCGAGGCAACCAGCGCGGTCGAGCCGACATCCGGCTGGCGCATCAGGATCAGCAGCACGAGACCGTTGAGCCCGAGGGCCACGATCATCCCCGGAAATCCCGGCGTGCGGCGGCGTTCCGCCAGCAGCCACGCCGTCGCGATGATCAGCGCCGGCTTGAGGAACTCGGAGGGCTGGATCGTGAAGCCGGGCAGCGCAATCCACCGCCGCCCGCCATCGATCACCACGCCATGAACCAGGGTGAACGCGGTGAGGATCAGGAACACGATGCCGATGCCGAGTGCCGCGAGCTTGACCTGCTTGAGATCGAGCATCGAGGTGCCGAGCATCACGAACGCCCCGATCGCGAGATAGACGATCTGCTTGATCATCACGATGGTGCGCGGGTCCGACAAAGCGAGGTTGGTCGCGGGAGTGGCCGCAAGCGCCAGCACATAGCCGATGCCGACCAGCAAAATCAGCGCGGTCAACATCACCCGGTCGATGCTCCACCACCACCGTCCGACCACCGAGGTATCCGCGCGGGAGAGTATCGGCATCAGGCGCACTCCGCCGGACAGGTCAGGGCTTGCGCGAGTTCGGCGAAACGGTCGCCGCGCGCGGCGTAATTCGCGAACTGATCAAAACTGGCCCCGGCTGGGGAGAGCAGCACCGTCGGCACCCCCTCGCGGCGCGCATGGGCGAAAGCGGCCGGAACCGCCCGGTCGAGAGTCTCGACGATCTCGAAAGAAACCCCTCCCGCCGCAAGCGTATCCCCGAACGCGGCGGCATCGCGCCCGATCAGCAGCGCATGGTCGATCCGGTCGAACCAGGGCGCGAGCGACCCGATGCCGCCCTCCTTGCCGATCCCGCCGGCAATCCAGACGACACGCGGGAAACTATCCAGCGCCCGCGCGGCGGCATCCGCATTGGTCGCCTTGCTGTCGTCGATGAAATCGATCCCCGCCACGGTCGCAACCCGCTTCTGCCGGTGCGGCAATCCCGGAAAACCCGCCGTCGCACCGGGAATGATCGCCCGGTCGATGCCGAGCGCCAACGCCAGCGCGGCGGCGGCGGCGGCGTTCTGGGCATTATGCGTCCCGCGCAGCGCCGGCGCGGTTGACAGGTCCACGATCGGACCGAAATGATCGATCACGATACGCTGGTCGGCATAAATATCGGCCGCGCGATGGCCCGAAATCCGCACCAGTCGGCCCGGCCCGGTTGCGAGCCGCTCCGCCAGCGCACACGACGCCTCGTCATCGACACCGACGACTGCCGTATCGGTATCGATCTGACCTGCGAAAATCGCTGCCTTTGCAGCGATGTACCCGGCCATGCTGCCATGGCGGTCGAGGTGGTCTTTGGTAATGTTCAGCATTGCGCCTGCATCGAAGCGCATCGTCGCGATTCGCTCCAACATGTAACTCGACATTTCCAGCACATAGATCCCGTCATCCGGCAGCAGCGGCAGCGCGAGCGAGGCCGGCCCGAGATTGCCCCCGGCGGCAACCGGCACCCCGGCGGCAGCGATGATATGTGCGAGCAGCGCTGTCGTGGTCGACTTGCCGTTGGTCCCGGTGATGCCCGCAAACCGTGCGCGGCTCCCCGCCGCGCGCACCGCGCGGAACAGCAGTTCGGCATCGCTCAAAATCGGTACGTCGCGGGCGAGCGCCGCCGCCGCTTCAGGATGGGGTTCCGGCAGATGATGCGGAATTCCCGGGGAGAGCACCAGCGCATCGAGGCGATCAACCTCGCTGGGTTTCGCAAGCGCAAGCCCGGCACCGATGGCGGCGTCCCGCTTCGCCGCATCATCGTCCCAGGCCACCACGAACGCCCCCATCGATCGCAGGGTTTGCGCCGCCGGCAGCCCGTTCTGCCCCAGCCCGAGCACGGCGAATCTCTGCCCCTCGAACACACGCGGCCAGATTGTCGCGGCGGTACTCATCGGATTTTCAACGTCGCCAGCCCGGCGAGGCCCAGAATCATCGCAACGATCCAGAACCGGATCACGATGGTCGGCTCCGCGAGACCTTTTTTCTCGAAATGATGATGCAGCGGCGCCATCAGAAACACCCGCCGCCCGGTCCGCTTGTACCAGAATACCTGCACGATCACCGAAACCGTCTCGACCACGAACAACCCGCCGACGATCGCGAGCACGATCTCGTTCTTGGTGGCGACCGCGACGGAACCAAGCGCGCCGCCCAGCGCGAGCGACCCGGTATCGCCCATGAACACCGCCGCCGGCGGCGCGTTATACCACAGGAACCCCATGCCGGAGCCGATCAGCGCCGAACAGAACACGGCCAGTTCGCCGGTACCCGGCACGAAATTGATCTGGAGATAATGCGCGAAAATCCGGTTGCCGACCAGGTAAGCGATCAGTGCGAACACGCCGGCGGCAATGATGGTCGGCACGATCGCGAGCCCATCCAGCCCGTCGGTCAGATTGACCGCGTTCGAGGCCCCCATCATCACGAACATCGCGACCAGCGGAAACATCATCCCGAACGGGATCAGCAAATGCTTGAACACCGGCACCGCCAGATCGTCCGCGATCGAGGCGGGCATCAGATGCGTGATCCAGATCGCCGCGATCAACCCGATCACCGCCTGAAACACCAGCTTGACCCGCCCCGGCACGCCCTTGGTGTTACGCTTGGTCAGCTTGAGAAAATCATCCGCGAAGCCTATCGCGCCATACCCGATCGTGACCATCAGCACCGCCCAGACATAGCCGTTTTCCAGATCGGCCCACAGCAGCGTCGACACGCTCATCGCGATCAGGATCAGAAACCCGCCCATGGTCGGCGTGCCCTTCTTCTCGATCAGATGCCGTTCCGGTCCGTCGAGCCGGATCGGCTGGCCCTGCCGCTGGAGCGAGCGCAGCCAGCGGATCAGGCGCGGCCCGAGCACGAAACTCACGATCAGCGAGGTAATGCACGCAGCCCCCGCACGGAACGTGATGTAGCGGATCAGATTCAGCACATGGAATTGTGCGACATGCGGCAGGAGGAGTGCGTACAGCATCAGACGGTCGATTCGAGAGTTGCGATGATCGTCCGCATCCGCGAACCGAGACTGCCCTTGACCAGCACGACATCGCCATCCCGCAGCGCGTCGCGCACCAGCGGTGCCAGTTCCGCCGAACTCGGCGCCCAGACATGGGGGCAATGCGCGGGCAGATCATCGGCCATCAGCCGCATCTTCTCGCCACAGGCGAACACATGGTCGGCCACCCCGGCAACCGGACCCGCGAGGTCACGGTGCTCGTCATCGGCGAAATCGCCGAGTTCGAGCATATCGCCCAGCACCACGATGCGCCGCCCCGGCTGCAACGCCAGCACCTCCAGCGCGGCACGGATCGACGCGCCGGATGCGTTGTAGCTTTCGTCGAGCAGTGTCACGCGACCCGTGCCGATCCGAACACTTCGGCGCGCCCCGCGCCCGGCGAGCGGGGCAAAGCCATCGAGCGCCGCCGCTGCCGCTTCGGCATCGAGCCCGAGCGCCACCGCGCCGGCGAGCGCCGCCACCGCGTTCATCGCCATATGCGCCCCCGGTGCCGCGAGCCGGCATCGGACGATCCGATCGAGAATCCGCGCCGTCACATCCACGCCCGACGCATCGCTCTCGGCTCCGATCAGCCGGGCCTCGGCCAGATCCTGCGTGCCGAATGAAATGAGCCGTGCCCCGTCCGGCGCGCACCGCGCCAACCGGGCAAGGTGCGGCCCGCGCGGCAGAATTGCCGTCCCGCCCGGCACCAGCCCGCGCAACAATTCCGCCTTCTCATCGGCGATCGCCTCGATCGAGCCCATCAGCCCGATATGCGAGGCCGCGATGGTCGTGACGATCGCCACATGAGGCCGCGCGATCGCCGCCAGCGGCGCGATCTCGCCCGGATGGTTCATCCCGATCTCGACCACGGCAAACCGCGCATCCCCCGGCATCCGCGCAAGGGTCAGCGGCACGCCGATATGATTGTTGAACGACGCTTCGGCGGCATGGGTCGGGCCGGACGCACCGAGAATGCGGCGGAGCATCTCCTTGGTCGTCGATTTGCCGACGCTCCCGGTCACCGCCGCAACTTTTGCCTGGCTGCGGGCGCGGGCGAATTCACCGAGCCGGGACAGTGCCGCCTGCGTGTCCTCGACCAGCAGCACCGCGCCCACCCCCTCATCACGTGACACCAGCGCCCCCGCCGCGCCCTGCTCCCGCGCGTCGGCGAGGAAATCATGCCCGTCGCGGGCATCCGCGAGCGCCACGAACAGATCTCCGGCTGCAAGGGTCCGGCTGTCGATCGCCACCCCTTCGGCGGCAAACCGTTCACGCGGAAACACCCCTCCGGTGGCAATTTCAAGATCAGCGGCGGACCAGAGCGGGCTCATGCCGCCAGCGCCCGAATGATCGCGGCATCGTCGAACGGCAGGACCGCATCACCCACGATCTGGCCCTGCTCGTGCCCCTTGCCCGCCACAGCCAGCACGTCACCGGGGCGCAGCATGGTAAATCCGGCCTCGATCGCGGCGCGGCGATCGCCGATGTCCAGCGCATCCGGGCAGGCCGTCCTGATCTCGGCGCGGATCGCGGCGGGAACCTCGCTGCGTGGATTATCGTCGGTGACGATCGCGACATCGGCGCGACGTGCCGCAACCGCCCCCATCAGCGGTCGCTTGCCCCGATCGCGATCGCCGCCCGCGCCGAACACCAGAATCAGGCGCCCGGTCGCATGTGGCCGCAGCGCCGCAAGCAGCCGTTCGAGCGCATCGGGCGTATGGGCATAATCGACATAAGCCGCAGCCCCGTTGGCAAGGCTCGCGGCCAGTTCCAGCCGCCCGCGCACCGGCGCGAGTCCGGCGAGCCGGTCGAGTGCGTCCTCGAACCCGAGGGCGCGCGCAAGCCCGGCCGCTAGCAGGGCATTATCGGCCTGAAACCGCCCCGGCAGCGGCAGTTCGATCTCATGGCGACGTCCTGCGGCCTGCACCACCAGAACCTGACCGGCAGGCAATGGGGTGATCCCCCGCAGGTCGAGTGCCGAGCCGCCCTCGCCCACCGTGGCCAGATCCGGGCGGATCGCGCGCAGCGCCGCAAGGGTCTCGGGATCGAGGTCCGCCATCGCGAGCGAGGGCGCCCCGCGCGGCAGAATCTCGGCGAACAAACGCAGCTTGGCGGTCCGATAATTCGCGAGATCGCCATGATAATCGAGATGATCACGGGTCAGATTGGTAAACGCCCCGGCAGCGGGATGCAGCCCGTGGAGACGATACTGATCCAGCCCATGCGAGGAGGCTTCGAGCGCGACATGATCGATCCCGGCGGCTTTCAACCGTGCCAGGGTCGCGGCCAGCGTGACCGGATCGGGCGTCGTCAGGCTGCCGCCCACGGGAAACCCGGCCGCGATCAGTCCCAGCGTGCCGAGCGAGGCGGCTGGCTTTCCGGCCGCCGTGATGATCTGGCGCAGGAAATCGACCGTCGAGGTCTTGCCGTTGGTGCCGGTGATCGCAACGATCCGGCGCGGCAACGCCCCGGCGAGGCTGACCGCAATCTCCGCCAGCCGGCGGCGCGGATTGGGATCGGCCAGCAGCGGGCGTGGCGGCGTGCCGGCAGGCCACGGCGTTCCGGTGGGCGCGAGCACGGCGGCAGCACCCCGGGCGACGGCATCCGCGATGAACATTCGCCCATCGACCCGCATCCCCGGCAATGCCGCGAAAATCATGCCGGGCCCCACCGCGCGACTATCGGCGGTGATCCCGGCGAAATCGCCGTCCCGCTCCAGGGTCCAGCCCGGCAGCGATGGCGTGACATGCGAGAGCCGTCTCATCACCTCATCCCCCCGCATGGGTGAACGAGGGGCTGGCGTTCATCGTCTGATGCGAGATCGCCCCCCCGATGATCGGGGCGGACGGCACGCTGATGGTCTCGGCGGTGGCCCCGAGCGGCTGCCACATTTCGGTGCGCGTCAAAGCTTCGTCATGCGCGGCCTCATCGATCGTCGCGGGCGGCTTCTGCCCGGCCAGCATATAGGCGTATTTGCTCGCCCCCGGCGGGAACATATGGCTCGGCCCCAACCCGGAACGGCCCGGCGGCGGCAGCGGATCGACCGGGATCGATAATGCCGCCTGCGCGGCGGCGAGTTTTTCGCCCGAGAGCGGCATGATGCCAAGCATCGGACCGATCCGGGCGATGATATTGGCGACCGCCGGTGCCGCAACATAACCGCCAGTTGTGAAACCATGGCAGAAGGGCAGCATCTTTTTGGTCGCATGCGGCTGCAGCACGACGACATACACCACGTAACGCGGATCGGTCATCGGAAACGCCGCCATGAACGAGGCATCGTTCAGGTGCTTCATATACCGCCCGTTCGGCCCCACCACCTGCGCCGTCCCGGTCTTGCCGCCGACCAGATAGCCCGGCACCCGCGCGTAAACCCCGGTTCCATCGGGTGCCACCACCACGTTGCGCATCATTTTGCGCATGATCAGCGAGGTCCGCCGGCTCATCACCCGCACCCCCGCCGGCGGCGGCCCCGAAGCATCGAGCGACGGCGGATAATACACCCCGCCATTGACCGCCGGCACCACCGCCGAAATCATCTGGAGCGGCGCCACCGCGAT
>JAQTXO010000389.1 GCA_028688765.1 Acidiphilium sp.
ATCCTCGGCGGGGTTGCACATCTGGCGTGCCGGGGAGGACCCACACCCGGTGCCGGCGGGCCGTCACGCCGAAGAGTGCCGCGCCCCGATCGCCTGCCATCCGCGCATACCGCTGGTGGCCTGCGCCGATCGGGCCGGGCGGATCGTGCTGCGGCATCCGCGCCTCGGCGACACGATCGTGGTGCGCGAGGCCGGGACCGCGCCGGTCGCGCTGGGGTTCGCGCCGGACGGGGAAGCGCTCGCCTTTGCAGCCAGCGATGGCGAGGCCGGCACCGTGATCCTGCCTGCCGCCCTGTTCCGCACCGGAGAAAGACAATGAGCGACGAAGACGCCTCGAAAGACCGGTATTTTCGTGAGATCGGCGCGATCGCGGAACGCATGATCGCGGACCATGGCAAGGATTTTGCCATGGGCGCGCTGGTGCTCGCAGCCCGCTGGATCGCCGAAGGCAAGAGCTTCGCCGATCACCGCACCGAACCGGGCGACGCGCGATGAACCCGGTGTCGCAGACTGCGACAATCGTCCAGCCTGTCTGTCGCGTGATGCGACAAATGACAGAACTCTAATACAATATCATGCACCAGATTCTGCCAGTTTCTCCGATCGCGCACGCTGGCACCGAAGTTGCAATGCGGATTATGACGGATCGCTGGCAGTCATACCGATCGGTTCCGTCGGCTTTCGATAGAGTTTTCATGCGAGATCTTCAGATCGAACACTGTAGTTCGGCACAACAGATGACAGGAGACCACCAAGATGCCCGATAGCCTGACGCTCAACAAAATCACCGCCCAGAAGGGAATGAGCATCACCGATGCCACCCGCCGGGTCGCCGATCTCGGCTGGACGCCGAGTTATGTTCAGGAGGCGATGACCTTCCCGACCGACTACAAAATCAAAAAGACCCCGCGCGATCCGATGAAACAGGTGCTGCGCTCCTATTTCCCGATGCAGGAGGAAAAGGACAACCGGGTTTACGGCGCGCTCGATGCGGCGCTGCGCGGCGACATGTTCCGCAACGTCCAGCCCCGCTGGGTCGAGTGGATGAAGCTGTTCCTCGCGATCATCCCGTTCCCCGAAATTTCGGCGGCGCGCTCGATGGCGATGGTGGGACGGCTCGCCCCCGGCGAGGAACTGCGCACCGGCTTTGCCATGCAGATGGTCGATGAGTTCCGCCATTCCACGATCCAGATGAACCTGAAGAAATGGTACATGGAAAACTACATCGACCCGGCGGGATTCGACATCACCGAAGCCGCGTTCGGCAAATGCTATGCCTCGACCATCGGGCGACAGTTCGCCGAAGGCTTCGTCACCGGCGATGCGATCACCGCGGCCAATATCTACCTCACCGTCGTCGCCGAAACCGCCTTCACCAACACGCTGTTCGTCGCGATGCCCTCGGAAGCCGCGCGCAACGGCGACTATGCGCTGCCGACAGTGTTCCTGTCGGTGCAATCCGATGAGAGCCGCCATATCGGCAACGGCCATTCGCTGCTGATGTCGCTGATCAACGATCCCGACAATCATCTGCTGCTCGAACGCGACATCAAATATGCGTTCTGGCAGAACCACGCGATCGTCGATGCCGCAATCGGTACCTTCGTCGAATACGGCACGACCGATCGCGACAAGAACAAGGAAAGCTATGCCGAATTGTGGCATCGCTGGATCTACGAGGATTACTACCGCACCTACATGCTGCCGCTCGAAAAATACGGCATCAAGATCCATCACGACGATGTCGCGGCGGCGTGGGACCGGATCGTCAAGAAAAACTATGTCCACTACACGGCGCAGTTCTTTTCCGTCGGCTGGCCGGTCAATTTCTGGCGGATCGAAGCGCAGACCGAGCGGGACTTCGAATGGTTCGAGCATAAATATCCAGGCTGGTACGCCGAGTTCGGCAATTACTGGAAATGGTACGAAAAGCTCAGCCATCGCGGTGAGACCAACATGCTGTTCAACACCGATACCGGCTACGTCTATCCGCACCGGTGCTGGTCCTGCATGGTCCCCTGCCTGATCCGCGAGGATTTCTGCTACGATGAGGTCGATGGGCAGACCTACACCTATTGCTCGGAGACGTGCCGCTGGACCCATAAGGTCGCCTTCGCCGCCGAATACGAAGGCCGGCCGACACCGGCGATGGGCCGTTTCAGCGGCCGGCGCGAGTGGGAGACCTGCTATGATGGCTGGGATCTCGCGGATGCGATCACGGATCTTGGCTTCGTGCGCAACGACGGCAAGACCCTGGTACCGCAACCGCATCTGCATTTCGAGGACAGCAAGATGTGGACCCTCGATGACGTGCGGGGTCACACGCTCGGCAGCCCGCTGATCAACTTCCGGAAGCTCTCGCCGGAAGGCAAGGCGGCGGCGGCGGCGGAATACCGCAAAGGCTTCACGATCAACCCGCTCAACTGACGGCGCGCTTCCCGCCGGGCATCGTCGCGTTGCCCGGCGGTTCTGTTCCGAACGATGAAACCAACGGGAAACGTCATGACTGTAATAACCACGCACAAGGTCCGGTTCGAACCGGTCGGCATCGACATGGAGGTCGAGGAAGGCGAGACCGTGCTCGACGCAGCCTTCCGCCAGGGCATTTCGGTGATGCATGGCTGCAAGGAAGGGCAATGCTCGTCCTGCAAGTCGTTGCTGCTCGACGGCGATATCGAACTGCTCAAGTATTCGACCTTCGCCCTGCCCGATTACGAACGGGAATCCGGTCACATCCTGCTGTGCAAGACCCACGCCTACAGCGATCTCGCGATCGAGTTGCTGAATTACGACGAAGACCTGCTGCGCCGTTCGATCCCGGTGAAGTCGTTCGATGCGACGGTGACCGGGGTGGTGCACCTGACCCGTGATATCCGCCGGCTGGAGCTCGATATCGTGGAGCCGTTGAAGTTCTGGGCGGGCCAGTACGTCGATATCACGTTGCCCGACGGCAGCGTGACGCGCTCGTTTTCGATGGCCAATCCGCCGGGCGAGCCGCATCGTCTGGCGTTCATCATCAGGAAGTACCCCGATGGGGCGTTTTCCGCAGCACTCGATACCGCGCTGCAACCGGGGGACCGGGTGAAGCTGAAAGGTCCTTACGGTACGTGCTTCCGGCGCGAGGATCGGCCCGGTCCGATGCTGCTGATCGGCGGCGGATCGGGCATGTCGCCGTTATGGTCGATCCTGCAGGATCACGTGGCCTCGGGCGAGCATCGGGCGGTGCGGTTTTTCTATGGTGCCCGCACCGAGGCCGATCTGTTCTACCGCGATGAATTCGCCAAACTCGAAGTCTCGCTGCCGGACTTCAAATTCATTCCGGCGCTTTCGCACGCCGCGGATGGCGAGGGGTGGACCGGCGAACGCGGCTTCATTCACGAGGTGGTGGCGCGCCATCTGCGCAGCGAGGGGCTCGACGGCGAGATCGATGCCTATTCTTGCGGGCCGCCCCCGATGATCGATGCGGTCCTGCCGGTCCTGCAAATGGCCGGGGTCGAGCCCGATCATATCTTTTTCGACAAGTTCACCACTGCCGTCCGTTGAACCAATCATAAACGAGGAGCGAAACCATGAGCGTTACTGAAGGCCTGTCGCCACACCAGTCGGGAGCTGCGGGATCTGCGACTTTCGCAGGCTCGGACAGCCGGAAATACAATTATTTCACGCCCAA
>JAQTXO010000390.1 GCA_028688765.1 Acidiphilium sp.
GGCCCTGGACCGGGAGTTCCACCTCCGGTTCCTGAACCGGGAGGTCCACCACCGGGCCCTGGACCGGGAGGTCCACCACCGGGTCCTGGACCGGGAGGTCCACCGCCGGGTCCTGGACCCGGGGGACCACCGCCCGGTCCCTGAGGGAATACCGCAAAACCCCTCCGAAAAAGTCGCCGCCGCCATTTATCAGCGGATTCTCACCGCCGCTAACAGTGATGACGTGGCCGGGATCACCCATGCCGTCGCCATCGTGGATCCAGACCCCGCCCGGCGAATCCTCTGCGGGGTCGGCTACGGCGTTGAAGCAGGGATAATCGATATCGGTCCGCCGGGTATCGATCAGGCGCTGATAGGCCGCGAGGCGGCGAACCGCACGTTCAGCGTTCGACGGAGGAAACTGGCTACGCCTGCACCTGAACCGACCGGTGTGAATCCTGATAGGATTAGGTGTGACAGCGCTCGACTGTAACGGCACGGTAGGCAAATTCAGCAGCCCGTTAAGGAAACCAGGAGAAAAAGCGACCTCCGCCTGATGGCTTGATCTGGCCGAAGTTCGCCGGGAGGCAACAGTCGGCTTCTGAGGAGCGATCGGGACAAGCTAACCCTCCTCCCTCACCCCGCCGCCACGACCACTTTACGCCACCTGTCGGCCATTCAGCCACCAGACTTCGCTTCCGCGCTTTACGGTGCGATCTGCTTGACCGGGCGCACGAGAATCTCCTCAACCAGGACACGCGGATGTTGTGCGAAGGAATAGACGAGTGCCTGCGCCACATCCTCTGCGGTAAGCGCATCGACAGTCGCGCGGCGTTCGCGCATCGCCTCTTCAGAAACGTTGTGGCCCCATTCGGTCCAGACCGCACCCGGCTCGATCACCGAAACGCGGATGCCGTCCGGCCCGAGTTCCTTGCGCAGGGCATCATGGAAGCCGACCACCGCGAACTTGGTGGCGTTGTAGACCGACCATCCCGCAATTCCATAGCGCCCGCCCACGCTCGATACCGACGAGATCATGGCGCCCGGCCGCCCGCGCAGCAGCGGGATTGCGGCCTGGCTACAATAGAGGACGCCATAGAGGTTGGCGTCGATCTGCGTCTTCCAATCCTCAGGCTTGGATTCCGCAAACGGACCGTTCACGCCCATCCCAGCATTGTTGAAAAGCAGGTCGAGCCCGCCGAACCGCTCGCGTACCGTGTCGAACAATGCGGTCACTTCGCCGGGATCTCCAACATCGCAACCGATGGCTGTGGCGGAGTCGCCCAGTTCCTCGACCAGCGCATCCAAGCGCTCTTTGCGGCGTGCAGCGAGCACCACCTTCGCGCCCTCTTCCACCAGAAGGCGGGCAGCAGCCTCGCCGATCCCGCTGGAGGCGCCGGTGATGACCGCCACCTTCCCGGTCAGATCCTGCATTTTCATGTATCTTGAACTCCATTAGAGAAGAATGTCGCGGTCGCGTGACGCGACCGTGGGGAGGAGGCTAGGCACGCGCTCGGGTGGGTGCGGCCACCTCCGACTCGCTAGATGCCAGCCGGCCTAGCTTGGCAGCCGTGATCCGGACAGGGACGGACTTTGCCGCCGGCGTGTTGGCGACCATTGACCGTGAGCATGTCCCTCGTCCGGTCGCGCAGAGGCATTGGTATAGTGCATGCGCGAGGCGCGCAACCGAACGACGGCGGCAGTGTTCCCGGACAATCGGTCCTCCTGTCCAGAGATTGCCACCAGCATATCGCGTGGAACCGATTGATTGGCCCCACTTGGAGCTCAACCTGAACGAACGGCTGCTCCCGCGTGGCGGAACAGAAACCAGGAACGACAGCCATTAAGCGCAATACTGCCGGTCGGTTGGCGGGCGGCATCTGACCGAAACAAGAATGGTAGCTTTGTAATGAGCCAGGGACAAACGTCCCTGGCCTTGCCCAGTCCGAAAGTTGCCTCAAGCGTAGCAAGCGACTCCGCGAATCAGGTCGGAAGCGCGTTCGGCAATCATGATGGTCGGCGCATTTGTGTTGCCACGCACGACGCTTGGCATCACCGATGCATCAACCACACGCAAGCCGTCGACACCCTTCACCCGCAACTCCGAATCAACCACGGTGCCAATCGCGCAGGTGCTGGTCGGATGGTACACCGTGTGCGTGTATTGCTGCACGTAATTCCAGATATCCGCCTTGCTGTCCGACTTGGGTACCTGGTGCTCGCCCTTGATATGTGACCGCAGAGCCGGCTGTTTAGCGATATTCAGGGCGATGCGGATGCCCTCGATGATGCTGTTACGATCCTCTTCGGTCGCAAAATAATTATGCGTGATCCGCGGCTTGGAGCCTGGCTTCGCGGAGCGTAGCGAGAGTTTACCACGGCTGGTCGGCTTCAGCACACACGGGCCAAAGCCAAATGCATGTGCGGTCGGGATGCCCATACCTTCTTCATAAAACATCACGGGCGCAGCATGGAACTGTACATCCGGCGCAGGCAACCCATCCCGGGTCCGGAAAAATCCGCCCGCCTCACCGATGTTCGACGTCAGCGGCCCTCGTCCCTCCGTGGTCAGTTTGGAAACGTTCTCTGCGGTTGCGGCCGTCATCAGGGTTTCAGTATCGGTGTACCACGACATCAACGTCATGGGATGGTCCTGCAGACCAATGCCCACCGGAAGATCCAACCGGACCGGAATCTGCAAAGCAGCAAGGTCTGCCGCCGGGCCGATACCGGAGAGCATAAGAAGCTGCGGCGAGTTATAGGCACCGGATGCTAAAATCACCTCTGTCTCGGCATGGATTTGCTGCAGCTCCCCATGCACGGCAATTTCAACGCCGCTGGCGCGACCGCCTTCGAAAAGAATCCGGGTCGCGAGGGCGCCTGTAATGACGCGCAGGTTAGGTCGGCTCATTGCCGGATGCAAATACGCAACCGCAGCGCTACAGCGCATACCGTTGCGCTGGGTGTTCTGGAACAGCCCGACACCGTCCTGCGCCTCGCCATTGAAATCGGGATTCGCGCGATACCCAGCTTCAACCCCAGCCTGCACAAATGCATCCATCAACGGATTGCGTGAGCGGCCCTCGCAGACTGATAAAGGACCAAATTTGCCGTGATATTGATCCTCACCGCGTTCATTGCATTCAGAGCGGCGAAAATAGGGGAGCACATCATTGAAGCTCCAGCCTTCGGCACCGTCCTCGGCCCAGCCATCGTAATCCAGCCGGTTGCCGCGAATATAGACCATCGCATTCATCGAACTGGAGCCCCCCAGCATCTTGCCCCGCGGCAAATAGACCCGTCTGCCCGCCAGGCCGGGCTCAGGCTCACTCGTCAAATCCCAGTCAAACTCTGACTTGAAGAGTTGCGGAAACGCCGCCGGAATATGGATTTCCTGTGCCGTGTCAGGGCCGCCAGCCTCGATCAACACAACGTTTACGCTAGGATTTTCGCTCAAACGAGCGGCGAGCACGCAGCCGGCCGAACCAGCGCCAACGATGACGTAATTTGTCATTTTCCTGAACCTTCTCCTCTAATCCGGTTATGTTTCCCGGTTAATGCCGGTCGGATGCACAGAAATTAGCCTAGGGGGCAGAACTGACAAGAGCATCACCTGGGTTCGCGGTCTATAGGCACTTATAGGCTTTCGGGTTCGTAAGAGGGGCAAAAGGGTGGGTAACCCGAGTT
>JAQTXO010000391.1 GCA_028688765.1 Acidiphilium sp.
TGGCCGATCTCGCGGTTGCTCTGTCCGATGTGGCTGGCGACCTGATCGACCTCGCTGATGATCGGGTCATCGACGAGGACGGGTTCGACCATCACGCGCGGGGGCATCGCCGGATCGTGCGCGACACGATCGAGCGCGCACGCGGCATCGCGCTTGCGACCATCCGCCGGCGTGGTGCCGCAAGCCAGCGCGCCAATGCCCTTGCACTCCGCCTCGCCACTTTCGATCAGATGTTCGGCGCGATGATCGCGGTCGGCGAAGCCATGGCGGTCGATCCCGCTCACGCTCCGACGGCGCGAAAGGCGCTCGCCGACCTCGCGCCGCTGCTCGCCACCCTGGCGCCCGCGATCGAGGCCGATCGCTCGCTCGACACGCCGCCGATCCGCGCCGCCCTGCGCGGCCTGCGCGACGACATTGCAACGATCGATCCTGCCGTCCCGATCCGCCGGCTGCTCGATATCGTGGCCGACCGGCTATCGGTTATCGTCACCGTCTCCAATGCGCCTGGCCCGGTCGCGCTCGCGGATGGCGGCACCACCGGTTGGCGCGAAGCTGTCAGCGGCCCGATCCGCGCGAACGCGACACTTTCCTCGGTGCCGCTGCGCCATGCCCTGCGCACCGCCATCGTCACCACGCCGGTGCTCGGCTTCGTTTTCTGGCTCGGTAACCCGTTCGGCCACTGGCTTGCCATCACTGTGATCTTCGTGCTCCAGCCGCATTTCTCGGCAACCTGGATCAGGGCGATCGAACGCGTCGGCGGCACTGCGGCGGGGGGCGTCATCGCCGCCCTGATCGGTCTGGTCTGCCACACCCGCATGGAACTCGCCTTGTCCATGATCCCGCTCACCCTCGCAGCCTTCGCGATCCGCGGGGTCAATTACAGCGCCTATGTCGCGGTTCTCACGCCGATGATCGTGCTGCTGATCGAACAGATCGAACCGGGAATGGATCAATGGACGATCGCGGTCTCGCGTGTCGGCTTTACCCTCGCCGGCGGCCTGCTCGCGGTCGCTGCCAACCTCGTCCTGTGGCCGAGTTTCGAGGGCAACCGCCTTGGTGCCGCGCGCGATGCCGCGATCGCCGCCCATCGCGCCTATCTCGGTGCGAGTTTCGCGGCCCTGCTCGATCGCGTATCGCCGCCCGAAGCCGCCCGCCGTCAGGCCGGTCTTGCCAGCAACAACCTCGAAGCATCGATCTCGCGCGCCCTGATGGAACCGCACCGGGGGCACGATCCGCTGCTCCGCTCCGCCCTGGTGACCGATGCCGCGCTGCGCCGCACCGCCGGGCGACTCGCAATCCTCAACCTCGACCAATCGCCCCCGGAAGCCGAGCGCGCTCTGTGGTTGCGCTGGCGCGACTGGCTGGACGCCGCGTTCGACCCTGCGCGCGGTCCCGCTTTGCCCACACCCGGCGATGTCGCCACCCCATCCGCCGCCGAAAGCCTGCGCCGTCTGGCGCGTCAGGCCGAACTGGTGTTCGATGCCGCCCGCCTGGAGATTTCCGATGCCCGAACCCGAACCCAAGACTGAACCAAAACCCAATCAACTGGTCCGTATCGTCGAAGCGTTGCTGTTCGGCGGCCGCTGGTTGCTCGCCCCGCTCTACCTCGCCATGCTGGTGCTGCTGGCCCTGCTGGTGGTACGTTTCGTGATCGAGCTGATCCACGCCGCGCCCGAACTGCCGACCATGAGCGAAACCAAGGTCATCATGACGACGCTTTCGCTGATCGACCTTTCGCTCACCGCCAATCTTGTCGTCCTGGTCATTCTTACCGGGTACGAAAATTTCGTCGCCCGCATCGTCCTCGCCGCCGGGGACCGCCGCCCGGAATGGATGGGCAATATCGATTTCGGTGGATTGAAACTCAAACTGATGGGCTCGATCACCGCGATCGCTGCGGTTCACGTCCTGCGCGTGTTTCTCGAAATCCGCGATGAACCCGACCGTGTGGTGATGTTCCAGGGCGGCCTGATGATCGCCTTCGTCGTCACCGGCCTGCTCCTCGCCTTGACCGACCGCATCGCCGGTCACGGCTGATCGAGCAGTGCCTCGACGAACCGGGGGAACAGCGCGGGATCGGCGTGATACACGGCGGGTTCGGTCTCGCTCACCCCTTCGGTCAGATACGCGATCCGCTGCCCCCGCAATGCCGCGATCGCAGATTGGTCCGGTGCGGGAAACCGGATCATCCCGACCCGCGCGCCCGCCTGTGCGAACAGCGCATTATGCATCCCCGATCCTGCCTGCCCGATGATGACCCGTGCCTGGCTGAACAGCCCGACCTGCGCCGCGAAATCAAGCTGCTCCGGGCGCACCATCCGGAACCCGAACCGCTCGCACGCGATCTCCGCGAGTGCCGCCTCGTTGGCCAGATGCCGTTGCGGTGCCGCCGGATTACTGAAATCGCCGCGTGCGACGAACAAACGCTCCGGTGTTCCATCCGCCACGACCCCGACCCGTGAGGCGAAGCCGTCGATCAACCCGGACGTCACCGGATGATATCCTGCCGACCGGGTCAGCAGCGGCAGCACCACCGCCCGCTCCAGCGCCAGCTGTTCCACAGCCGAATCGAACCAGATCGCCCGTGCCGGATCGATACCGCAATGATCCTGCAAAATCCGGATCAGCCAGGGCGCCATCTGCCGGTCGAGCACCGGCGGTATCCGCTCGAACAGGGCAGGGAACCGCGCCGCGAGCAGCAGCTTGGGCAGCATTTCGATCAGGAAATGCCCATAGACCCGCACGCCCCAGCCATGAAATACCAGCCCGGTTCGTGCCTCGCGTCGCACCGGCAGCGCTGCCAGCCGTTCGCGTAGGGCCGAACCGTCCCGATCGATTTCGGGCCGCACGTAAACCGGCAGAAACTCGTTATCATCGAGCAATTGCTCGTCCAACCAGATCAACCCCGGCCCGTTGAGCCGCACCGGCATCGGCCCATGCGCCGCCAGATCGAACGCCTCGGGCTGCGCCGCTTCGGCATGAAACCGCACCCAGTGCTCCGAAACCAGCGCCGGCGAGTCGATCGCGAGCCGGGGCAGGGGCCTCGGTGCTGCCGCCGCCGCCAGCCGCACACGCGGCGCACCCCCGGGCACAACGCCGGAGATGCAGCCACCCCGCGTGTTAATGCTCGTAATGATCCGCGACGAGCCGGTCGAGCAACCGCACCCCGAACCCGGTCGCGCCCTTGGGCGCCACGGCACCGTCCTTGCCCGCCCAGGCCATGCCCGCGATATCCAGATGCGCCCAGGGCACCTTGTTGACGAAGCGTTGCAGGAACTGCGCGGCGGTGATCGAGCCGCCGGCCCGGCCGCCGCCGATATTCTTCATATCCGCGATATCACAATCGATCATCTTGTCATAAGCCTCGCCCAGCGGCATCCGCCACAAGCCTTCGCCGGTCGCCTTCGCGGCATCGAGCAGGTTCTGCGCCAGAGCCTCGTCGTTCGCGAACAAGCCCGCGTTCTCGTTACCGAGTGCCACGATGATCGCCCCGGTCAACGTCGCGAGATCGACCATGAAGCGCGGCTTGAACCGATCCTGCGCGTACCAGAGCACATCCGCCAGCACGAGCCGTCCTTCCGCGTCGGTATTCAGCACCTCGATCGTCTGTCCCGATGCGGATTTCACCACATCTCCCGGCCGTTGCGCGGTGCCG
>JAQTXO010000017.1 GCA_028688765.1 Acidiphilium sp.
ATGCCGCCGGGACCACGCCGGTGCCCTGCGTGCGCTGCAACCATCATCTCAAATTCGGTGATCTGCTGGTCCTTGCGCGCGATCTTGGGGCCGAGGCGCTGGCGACGGGTCATTATGTCCGGCGCGAACAGGGGCCTGAGGGGGCCGAACTCCATACCGCTGCCGATGCGGCGCGCGATCAGTCGTGGTTTCTGTTCGCGACCACGCGCGATCAGCTCGATTATGCGCGTTTCCCGCTCGGGGCGATGCCGGACAAGGCGGCGGTTCGCGCCGAGGCCGTCCGGATGGGCCTGCCGGTTGCCGAGAAGGCCGACAGCCAGGATATCTGCTTCGTGCCCGCCGGTTCCTACGCCGATATCGTGGGGCGGTTGCGCCCGGAGGCGACCGCGCCGGGCGAGATTGTCGACGCGGCGGGGACCGTGCTCGGCACGCATCAGGGTATTGCGCGCTACACGGTGGGGCAGGGCAAGCGGCTCGGGGCGGCATCTGGCCAGGTGGTGACGCGGATCGATCCTGAGCGCCGGCGTATCGTGGTCGGGCCGCGCGGGACCGGGGCGCGCATGGTGCGGTTCACCGAGCCGAACTGGTTGATCGACCGGCCTGAGACGCCGTTCCGCGCCACGGTCAAGCTCCGTGCGCGGGAGATGCCGCATCCCGCCACGATCGATGCTGCCGCCGGGACGGTGACGCTCGATGAGCCGGTGCTGGCGGCGCCGGGGCAGGCTTGCGTGATCTATCGGGACAGCCGGGTGCTGGGCGGCGGGTTTATCGCGGCCTGACTTTCGGCAACTTGATGCAAATGCGGTCTGGTTTCGTGCCGGCTTCCCTCTATAATATAGATGTGCCTTCGCTTTCGTGCCACGCAAGCGGCGGCGCAAAACTTTGGGCGTGACGGTTTTCGGCCGTCGTGCAAGACTAGTGCGCAACCATCGCGCCGGTTCGAGCCGGGCGACAAAAACATAAAGGATCCCGCCGTGGCCAATGAAAAATCCCAGAATGTGCAGGACGTGTTTCTCAATCACGTGCGCAAGAGCAAAACGCCGGTCACCGTGTTTCTGGTGAACGGCGTCAAGCTCCAGGGGGTGATTACCTGGTTCGACAATTTCTCCGTCCTGCTCCGGCGCGACGGGCATACCCAGCTGGTTTACAAACACGCGATCTCGACCGTGATGCCGGGCGCGCCGATCCAGCTGTTCGATGCGAGCAAGGCGGAAGGGACCGCGCCGGCCACCCCGTCGCAGAACCCGACCACGCTGAGCCTGATGAACCGTGGCGAGCCGGACCGCGACGATGAGTAGCCGGTCTTGAGCGTCGAGACCCAGGCAGCGCCCATCCGCGCCGCGATTCTGCTCCCCTGGGAGCATGGGTCGCGGCGCGATCGTCTGCGCGAGGCGGAGGCGCGGCTGGCGGAGGCGATCGGGCTGGCGGCCTCGATCGGGCTGGTGATCGCGTATCAGGATACGTTGCAGATCCGTGCGCTGCGGCCCTCGACCCTGTTCGGCGAGGGGCAGGTGGCGCGGATCGGCGACGCGATCGCGGAGGCCGATGTGACGGTCGCGGTGGTCGATTCGGCACTCAGCCCGGTGCAGCAGCGCAATCTGGAACGCGCGTGGAATTGCAAGGTGATCGACCGCACCGGGTTGATCCTTGATATATTCGGCGAGCGGGCGCGGACCGCCGAAGGCGTGTTGCAGGTCGAGCTTGCGCATCTCGCCTATCAGCGCTCGCGCCTCGTGCGGTCCTGGACCCATCTGGAGCGCCAGCGCGGCGGCTTTGGCTTTCTCGGCGGGCCGGGCGAAACCCAGATCGAGGCGGATCGACGGCTCATTACCGACCGGATCGCCCGGCTCAAGCGCGAACTCGACGATGTTCGCCGCACTCGCGCGCTGCACCGCACCGCACGCAGCAAGGTGCCGTATCCGGTGGTGGCGCTCGTGGGCTACACCAATGCGGGCAAATCGACCCTGTTCAACGCGCTGACGGGTGCTGCGGTGCAGGCCGAGGACCAGTTGTTCGCGACGCTCGACCCCACGATGCGGTTGATCGTGCTGCCTTCGGGGCGGCATGCGATATTGTCGGACACGGTGGGGTTCATTTCCGATCTGCCGACAGAACTGGTGGCCGCGTTTCGCGCCACGCTCGAAGAAGTCGCCGCCGCCGATATTCTGTTGCATGTTCGCGATGCCGCGCATCCCGACAGCGCGGCGCAGCGGGCGGATGTGATCACCGTGCTGGACGGCATGGCCGAATCCGGGATGATCGACGCGGGTTGGCAGGGACGCAGCTTCGAGGTGCTCAACAAGATCGACCTGCTCGACCCCGATCTGCGCGATCTGCCCGATACCGATTCCATCGCGGTCTCCGCGCTTTCGGGTGAAAATCTGCAGGCCCTGCGCGAGGCGATCGACGCGCGGCTGGCGAGCACCATGCATCTGCTCCACTACACCCTGCCCTCGGCCGATGGCGCGACGCTGGCCTGGCTTTATCGCCATGGCGAGGTGCTGTCACGGCAGGATTTCGATGATGAAATCAGGATCGCGGTGCGCCTGCGGCCCGAGGACCGCGCGCGCTTCGAGCGGGATTTTGCACCGGCTGCCGAAAGCTCCGCGCCATGAAGCTCGACGAGGCCGACATCATGAGCATCGTCGAGCTGATGCGGGGGGTGGCCAAAACGATCATCATGCCCCGGTTCGGCCATATCGGCCCCGCCGACATGCGGACCAAATCCGGCCCGCTCGACCCGGTCACCGTGGCCGACGAAGCCGCCGAACGCGCGCTGACCGCCGGGCTGCAGTCGATGTTCCCCAATGTCGCGATCATCGGTGAGGAGGCGGTTGCCGCCGATCCGCGGCTGATGGAGGCCCTTTCCGGCACAAGGCCGGTGTTCGTGATCGACCCGATCGACGGCACCCAGAATTACGCCGCCGGACTACCGCTGTTCGGGGTCATGATCGCGCTGGTCGAAGCCGACGAGACCCGCGCCGGATTGATCTATGACCCGATCCGCGAAGATACCGTGGTCGCCATGGCCGGGCAGGGTGCGTTCCTGATCCGCCGCGATCCCGCCGGGAGCGAAGACTGGATCCGGCTCCATGTCGCGAAACCCGCGCCGCCCGAAGCGATGATCGCCTCGATCTCGTGGCAGTACATGAAGGAACCGGAACGCACCGCCGTGCTGCGGGGGCTCACCAACCTCGGACAGACCCCGAATTTCCGCTGCGCCGCCCATACCTACCGCGCCCTCGCCATGGGCCATCTCCACGCCACACTGTCCCGCCGGACTTTGCCGTGGGACCACGCGGCAGGCGCGCTGATCGCCGCCGAGGCCGGGGGATACGTGCGCCAGCCGGATGGATCGGCCTATCATCCGTCGAACCTGGAGGGGGGTCTTCTTGCGACGGTCGATGCGGAGGGGTTTCGGATGGTGCAGGATTTGTTCAAGTGAGAGGGGAAGGTAAGCGCTTCTTTTTTTGAAAAAAAAGAAGCAAAAAAACTTTGCTCCTCTGGGTCCGTGCCTTTGAAAACGCCCGTGCCTCAGCTAATGAAAGTTTTTTGCTTCTTTTTTACAAAAAAGAAGTCTTCTCCTCCTTTTTATACTTCCGCCTCCTTAACCTGCCGCCACAGGTCTTCCATTTCGTCGAGTCCGGCCTGATCCGGTGTTCGTCCCTGCACGGCGAGGGCGTGTTCCACTGCCCGGAATCGACGTTCGAATTTGGTGTTGGCGCGGGTGAGGGCGGAGTCGCCGGTGTGGTCGAGTTTGCGGGCGAGGTTGACCAGGACGAAGAACAGGTCGCCGAGTTCGTCTTCGATCCGGTCGGGGTTGGCGCCGGGGAGTTCGGCGCGGAGTTCGGCGATTTCCTCGTCGAGTTTGTCGAGCACGGCGGCGGGGTTCGGCCAGTCGAAGCCAACACGGGCGGCGCGGGAGGCGAGTTTGTGGGCGCGGGACAAAGCGGGGAGGGTGGTGGCGATGCCGTCGAGTACGCCGGATGCGCCGTCCGAGGCGCGTTCGCGGGATTTTTCGGCTTCCCAGGCGGTGGTCTGGGCGGCGGTGTCGCGCGGGGCGGCGGCACCGAAGACGTGGGGGTGGCGGCGGATCATTTTATTGGTGATGGCGGTGGCGACGTCGTCGAAGGTGAACCAGCCGCGTTCTTCGGCGAGGCGGGCGTGGTAGACGACCTGGAACAGCAGGTCGCCGAGTTCGGCGCGCAGGGCGGATGGATCGTTTTTCATGATCGCGTCCGCAACCTCATAGGCTTCTTCGACCGTATAAGGAGCGATGGATGCGAAATCCTGTTCACGATCCCACGGGCAGCCGGAGACCGGATCCCGGAGTGCGGCCATGACGGCGAGCAGGCGGGCGGTCGGGTCGTTGGTCATGGGGCCTCGGATCGGGTTGGGAGGAAGCGGGTTATCACGCGCTCATGATAATGCGGAAATCGGAAACCGCCCTAATATACCGGTCAAGGAGACCTGCCATGTTGATCAAGCGAATTCGGGACTGGGATCTGCCGGAATCGGCGGCCACGCCGGAGCATATCGGCCTCAACCGCCGGGCCGCGATTGCGACGATGGGCGCCGCGACACTCGGGTTCGGCAGCATCGGCGCGGCGCGGGCGGCGACGCCGATGGAGGTGAAGATCGAGGACCCCGGTTATTCCAAGGCCGCGATGCGGTTCGATCCGGGCCGGCCGCTTACGCCGCAGAAGAATGCCGAGCGGTATAATAATTTCTATGAATTCGGCCTGTCGAAGGATATCTGGCAGGCGGCGCAGAAGCTGCCGGTCGAGCCCTGGACGATCAGGATCGATGGGCTGGTGGAAAAGCCGTTCACCATCTCGTTCGACGATCTGATGAGGAAGGTGAAGGTGGAGACGCGGATTTACCGGCATCGGTGCGTCGAGGCCTGGGCGATCACCGTCCCGTGGGAGGGGTTTCCGGCGAGCGAGTTGGTGAAGCTCGCCAAGCCGCTCTCGTCCGCGAAGTATCTGCGCTACACCACCCTGGCCGACCACAAGGCGATGCCGGGGCTGAGTATTCCGTTTTTTCCCTGGCCGTATCACGAGGGGATGACGATGGCCGAGGCGAATAACGAACTCGCCTTCATCGGGACCGGGATGTATCACCAGCCGATGCCCAAGCAGGATGGCGCGCCGATTCGCGTGGTGCTGCCGTGGAAATACGGATTCAAATCGGCCAAGTCGATCGTGCGGATCGAGTTCGTCAAGGATCAGCCCGAGACATTCTGGGAGAAGACCAGCCCGGACATGTACGGGTTCTGGGCCAATGTGAATCCGAAATATCCGACCTTGCGATGGAGCCAGGCGCGGGAGCGGTTGATCGGGACCGACAAAACCGTGCCGACGGTTATTTATAATGGTTACGCGAAATGGGTCGCCTCGCTTTATGCCGGGATGAAGCAGGACAAGACTTTATTCATGTGAGTCAAAGGGATCGGCGCGATGGTGTCCGATCGTCCGGCTTTCAGTGCTTGAAACACATCGCGCCGGGACCATCGGCGCGGTATGTTTTTATGTCGTGATTAAGTTTTAATAAAATCACTGCATAGAAAATTTATCTTTACTTATCATCCTGATATCTGTCACATTCAAATTCTGCGATGGAACCCAACGTCGCGGGGATAATCCGGCACGAGCCTCAAGGTGGTGCGCTCACGGGAGGGAATGGAATATGGCCGAACAGTTGAGACTCGACTCATATCTGGATTTCGCCGCCGGTCGCTCGCCGCAGATGGTCGCGGTCAGCCAGACGGTTCATGCCATCGCTGCGGCGGGGCGCCAGATTTCACGCATTCTTGCCCGCGGACCGCTTGCCGGGAACCTTGGCACCATCGTTGGTGAATCGATCGATGGCGACGGGCAGAAGGCGCTCGATGCCATGACCCATACCATCGTTCGTGAAGCGCTGTCCCGTGCGCCGGTTTCGGTGTTCGCCTCCGAGGAGGCCGACGAGCCGGAAGTGTTGGACGCGCATGCGCCGCTTGCCGTTGCGATCGATCCGCTCGACGGGTCTTCGAATATCGACACGCTGGCGCCGGTGGGGACGATTTTTTCGATTTTGCCCGGTGGTTCGTGCATCGCCGATGATCCCAAGGCGCCGTTCCTGCAGCCGGGTCGCAATCAGCTTGCGGCCGGTTTTCTGATCTATGGACCGCAGACCGCGTTGGTGCTGACCCTTGGTGCCGGGACGCGGATATTCACGCTCGACCCCGATTCCGGTGCGTTCATTGCGACGCGTGGGGAAATTCAGGTTCCGCGCACCACCCGCGAATATGCGATTAACGGCTCCAACCTGCGCCACTGGGACCCGGAGATCCGCGCGTATATCATAGAGCTCAAGAAGGGCCACAACGGCCCGCGCGGCGAGGATTTCAATACGCGCTGGCTTGCCTCCATGGTGGGCGATGCGTTCCGGATCATGGTGCGCGGCGGGATTTATCTGTACCCGGCGGATCAGCGCAAAGGCTATCGCGCCGGGCGGTTGCGCCTGATTTATGAGGCCAATCCGATCGCGATGATCATGGAGCAGGCCGGTGGGGGCGCGACCGATGGACGCGATGCCATTCTCGATCTGGTTCCCACCGAAATCCATCAGCGTTGCCCTCTGGTGTTCGGCTCGGCGGACGAGGTGTTGCGCGTTGCCGATTCCTATTCCCGCGGCGAAGCGAGCACGTCGCCGTTGTTCAAGACCCGCTCGCTCTACCGTAAAACCACCAGCACGATTGATGAACTGGCATGAGCCGCAAACACCCGATCATTTCCGTCACCGGCTCCTCCGGTGCCGGCACCACCTCGGTCCGCAATGTGTTCGAGCAGATTTTCCGCCGCGAGAAAATCGAGGCGGCGCAGCTGGAGGGGGATTCCTTCCACCGCTATGACCGGATGGAGATGAAGGCGAAGATGGCCGAGGCCGAGGCCGCCGGGAACCGCCATTTCAGCCATTTCAGCCCCGACACCAACCTGCTCGCCGAGTTGCAGGAGACCTTTGCGACCTACGCCGAAACCGGGCGGGGCAAGCATCGGCACTACATCCACGATCAGAGCGAGGCTGAGGCATATGGCTCGGCACCGGGCACATTTACCGATTGGACCGATCTGCCTGAGCATACCGACCTGCTGCTGTATGAAGGTCTGCACGGGGCGGTGAAACACGGCGATATCGATACCGGCAAGCATGCCGATATCAAGATCGGCGTGGTACCGGTGATCAATCTCGAATGGATCCAGAAAATCCATCGCGACAGCAAGACGCGGCACTATTCGACCGAGGCGGTGATGGACACCATCCTGCGCCGGATGCCGGATTATGTTCACTACATCTGCCCGCAATTCACCGAAACCGATATCAACTTCCAGCGGGTTCCGACTGTCGATACGTCGAACCCGTTCGTGGCGAGATGGATTCCGACCGCGGATGAATCAATCGTCGTGGTGCGGTTCCGCAACCCGCACGGTATCGATTTCCCGTATCTGCTCTCGATGCTGCACGGCAGCTTCATGTCGCGCGCCAATTCGATTGCGGTGCCGGGCAACAAGTTCGACCTCGCGATGCAGCTCATTCTCACGCCGGTCATCATGCAGTTGATGGACCAGAAGAAACGGGCGGCGCGGTGAGCGGGGCCGGGTTCAGTTCAAGTAAGTCCTTCTTTTTTGTGAACAAAAAAGAAGCAAAAAAAACTTTGTTAATTTGGGTCCGTGCTGGTGAAACTGCCCGTGCCTTGAGTGAACAAAAGTTTTTTGCTTCTTTTTTACAAAAAAGAAGTCTTTCCTTCCGTCCTTTTGCTGCCTTCCATTCCGTCCCGAAAGGTTTCTAACATGGCACGTATTACCCTCCGTCAGTTGCTGGATCATGCGGCCGAGCGCGGCTACGGCGTTCCGGCGTTCAACGTCAACAACATGGAGCAGGTCATCGCGATCATGGAAGCGGCGGCGGCCACCGATTCGCCGGTGATTTTGCAGGCGTCGCGCGGGGCGCGATCCTATGCCGGCGACGTGATGCTCGCGAAGATGATCGAAGCCGCCGAGATCACCTATCCGGGCATCCCCATCTGCCTGCATCAGGATCATGGCAATGACGAGGGCACCTGCCTTTCGGCGATCCAGCACGGTTATACCAGCGTCATGATGGACGGCTCGCTGAAGGCCGACGCCAAGACCCCGGCGGATTACGACTATAATGTCGGCATCACCAAGCATGTGACGGATATGGCGCATCGCGTCGGCGTTTCGGTCGAGGGGGAGCTTGGGGTGCTCGGCAGCCTTGAGACCGGCATGGGCGAGGCGGAGGATGGCCATGGGGCCGAAGGCGCGCTTTCGCACGACCAGTTGCTGACCGACCCGGATCAGGCGGTTCAGTTCGTCAAGGCGACCAAGGTCGATGCGCTGGCCGTTGCGATGGGCACCTCGCATGGCGCGTACAAGTTTTCCCGCAAGCCGGATGGGGCGATCCTGGCGATGAACGTCATTCGGGCGATCAACGAGCGGATGCCCGCACTGCACATGGTCATGCACGGATCGTCTTCGGTGCCGCAGGATCTGCAGGAAGAGTTCAACAAATACGGCGGGAAAATGCCGCAGACCTGGGGCGTGCCGATCGAGGAGATCCTCGTGGGCATCAAGCACGGCGTGCGCAAGGTCAATATCGACACCGATTGCCGCCTTGCGATGGCAGCCGCCATCCGTAAGGTCGGGCACGAGAAACCCTCGGAGTTCGATCCGCGTCAATTCATGAAGCCGGCCCTCGCCGCGCTGCGTGAGCTCTGCAAACAGCGATTCGAAGCGTTCGGCACCGCGGGCCAGGCGTCTCGGATCAAGCCCCACTCGCTGGCCGCGATGGCCAAGCATTACGCGTCGGGCAGTCTCGACCCCGTGTTTTCCGTCCGCGCAGCCGCCTGAACGTCAACCATTCCACTGGAGAACGAATAAATGGACACGCCAACCCCGATCACCGCCGAGGATGCCAAGACCGTCAAGGGCAAGGAACGCTATAAATCCGGCGTCATGGCCTACAAGAAGATGGGCTATTGGGAGCCGGACTACGAGCCCAAGGTTACCGACGTCATTGCCCTGTTCCGCATTACGCCGCAGGACGGTGTCGATGAAATCGAAGCGGCTGCTGCCGTTGCCGGTGAAAGCTCGACCGCGACATGGACCGTGGTCTGGACCGACCGGTTGACCGCCTGCGAGAAATACCGTGCCAAGGCTTATCGGGTCGATCCGGTGCCGAACGCGCCCGGCCAGTTTTTCGCTTATATCGCTTATGATCTCGCGCTGTTCGAACCCGGCTCGATCGCCAACCTGACCGCCTCGATCATCGGCAACGTGTTCGGCTTCAAGCCGCTCAAGTCGCTGCGCCTTGAGGATATGCGCTTCCCGGTCGCTTATGTGAAAACCTTCGATGGCCCGCCGACCGGCATCGTGGTCGAGCGTGAACGCCTCGACAAGTTCGGTCGCCCGCTGCTGGGTGCGACGGTCAAGCCGAAGCTCGGCCTCTCGGGCCGCAACTACGGTCGTGTGGTGTATGAGGCGCTTCGTGGTGGTCTCGATTTCACCAAGGACGACGAGAACATCAACAGCCAGCCTTTCATGCACTGGCGTGACCGGTTCCTGTACTGCATGGAAGCGGTCAACCGTGCCCAGGCGGTTTCAGGCGAAGTCAAGGGCACGTACCTCAACATCACCGCCGGCACCATGGAGGAGATGTATGAGCGCGCCAATTTCGCGCACGAACTCGGCTCGAATGTGGTCATGATCGATCTGGTGATCGGCTACACCGCGATCCAGTCGATTTCGAAATGGGCACGCAAGCACGACATGATCCTGCATCTGCACCGGGCAGGCCATGGCACTTATACGCGCCACAAGACCCACGGCATTTCGTTCCGGGTGATTTCGAAGTGGATGCGTCTTGCGGGCGTCGATCATATCCATGCGGGCACTGTTGTGGGCAAGCTCGAGGGCGATCCGCTGTCGACCCGCGGCTTCTATGATGTGCTGCGTGAGGACTTCAACCCGATGCGCCTCGAACACGGCATCTTCTTCGATCAGGATTGGGCCGGGACCCGCAAGGTCATGCCGGTTGCCTCGGGCGGCATTCATGCCGGTCAGATGCACCAGCTGATCCATCACCTCGGCGAAGACGTCGTTCTACAGTTCGGCGGCGGCACTATCGGCCACCCGAACGGCATCGCCGCCGGGGCGACGGCCAACCGCGTCGCACTTGAGGCGATGATCATGGCCCGCAACGAAGGTCGTGACTTCTACAAGGAAGGGCCGGAGATCCTCAACCAGGCCGCGCGCCACTGCCTGCCGCTGCGTCAGGCGCTGGATACCTGGGGCGATGTGACCTTCGACTACACCTCCACCGATACGCCCGACTTCGTCGCTTCCCCGATGCCCGCATACTGAGGATCAACACACCATGCGTATTACCCAAGGCTGCTTTTCCTACCTGCCCGATCTCACCGACGAGCAGATCACCAAACAGATCCAGTATTGCCTCGACAACGGTTGGGCGGTGAATCTGGAATATACCGACGATCCGCACCCCCGGAACACCTACTGGGAAATGTGGGGCCTGCCGATGTTCGACATTCGTGACGCGAAGGCGATCATGAACGAGTTGAACGATTGCCGGCGTATTCACAACGAGTGCTACATCCGCCTGAGCGCGTTCGATGCGACCAACACCTGGGAGTCGCTGCGGATTTCATTCCTGGTGCAGCGCCCGAGCGACGAGCCCGGCTTCATGCTGACCCGTCAGGAAGTCGGTGGGCGGAATATGCGCTACGAAACCCGCGCCTACGTGCTGCAGAAGCCCGAAGGTGCCCGTTACGGTAACTGAGTACGGCTCGAAGATCCGCCATGGGGAATAAATCCCATGGCGGCCTCGACGAACCGGGCCTGACGACCAATCTGAACATGATCAAGACGACGACGCAGTTCGCCATACGCTCAAGAGGATTTCGCCGATGCTCGACGCCGCCGATACCGAGACGCAGATCAAAGGACCGGTCGATCTCCGGGCGGAGTTTGCCAATGCCGGCATCACGGATGTGCTCGATGGGTTGGAACGCGACCTCGTCGGCCTCAAGCCGGTCAAGGCGCGAATCCGCGAAATCGCCTCGCTGCTGCTCGTCGAACGGGTCCGGCAGAAATACGGTCTGGCGACCGAAGCGCCCACGCTCCACATGTCCTTCACCGGCAATCCCGGCACCGGCAAGACCACGGTGGCGTTGCGGATGGCGAATATTCTCAAGGCGCTCGGGTTCGTGCGCCAGGGACAGCTTATTTCGGTCACACGCGACGATCTGGTCGGTCAGTATATCGGTCATACCGCGCCGAAGACCAAGGAAATTTTGAAAAAGGCGATCGGTGGCGTTTTGTTCATCGATGAGGCCTATTATCTCTACCGGCCGGACAATGAACGCGACTACGGCCAGGAAGCCATCGAAATCCTGCTCCAGATCATGGAAAACCAGCGGGAGGATCTCGTCGTCATTCTGGCAGGTTATGCCGACCGGATGGACAAGTTCTTCACGCTCAATCCCGGATTCCGGTCGCGCATTGCCCATCACATCGACTTCCCGGATTATGAGAACGAGGAGTTGCTCTCGATCAGCGATACCATGCTGGCACGCCAGAATTACCATTTCAGCCCGGAGGCCCGGGAGGTGATGGACCGTTATATCGCGCGCCGTCGCGAGCGGCCGTTCTTTTCCAATGCCCGCTCGATTCGCAACGCGCTCGACCGCGCCCGCCTGCGCCAGGCCAATCGCCTGATCGCGCATGACGGGCCGATCGACCCGGAAATGCTCTCCATCATCGAACCGCAGGATCTGCTAGGCAGCCGCGTGTTCCTCGATGATCCCGGCACCACAGGAGAAGTCGATGCTTGAGAAAACCCCTGCCACCCGTCCGATCGTTATAGCGCCTTCGATTCTTTCGGCCGATTTTTCCATTCTTGGCCAGGAGACCAGCGGCGTCATCGAGGCCGGGGCCGACTGGGTCCATATCGATGTGATGGACGGGCATTTCGTGCCTAACCTGACCTTCGGGCCGGTGGTGATCAAATCGCTGCGCCGCCATACCGCCGCGACCTTCGACTGCCATTTGATGATCTCGCCGGTCGATGCCTATCTCGATGCGTTTGCCGATGCCGGGGCGGATATCATTACCGTCCATGCCGAAGCCACCACCCATCTCGATCGCACGGTGCAGGCGATCAAGGCGCGCGGGTGCAAGGCCGGTGTGGCGCTCTGTCCCGGAACCCACGAGGATGCGCTGACCTATGTTCTCGATCAGCTCGACCTCGTGCTGATCATGACCGTGAATCCCGGGTTCGGCGGCCAGAGCTTCCTGCGCAGCCAGCTCCCGAAAATTCGCCGGGTTCGCGAGATGATCGGCGATCGTGACATCAGCCTCGAACTCGATGGTGGCATCGCGCCGGACAATATCGGTGCCTGTGTCGAGGCCGGGGCCAATGTGTTCGTCGCTGGATCGTCGGTATTTCGCGGCGGGGCCAATCGGTATGCCGAGAATATTGCGGCGTTGAGGCAAGGCGCTCTGGTGGGATGAGGAAACAAGGAAGTGCTTCTTTTTTGAAAAAAAGAAGCTGAAAACTTTTTTATTTTGGGCATGTGCGCTCACCAGCGTCCACGCTTCTGAGGAACGGAATTTTACTACTTTTTTAAAAAAGTAGCCCTTCATTTCCTGTTTCTACTGCCGTCGCGGTGCCCGCAGCAGCACCAGCGCCATCAGCGCGGCACCGACGCACAGATAGGCCGAGAGGCGGAGGGCGTTGTCGAGGCTCCAGGTTTCGGCGACGATATGGGCCTGATGGTCGAGCAAAGCGATGACGCTGTCGTGCGAGAGGCCGTGGTGCTGCATCCGGTCGATCCAGGCCTGGGTGGCGGCGTGGGGCATGTTGCCGCGCATGTTGTCCTGGATGTGGGCGGTTTCGCGCTGCCATAGCGTGGTCAGCAAGGTCACGCCGAGATTGGCGCTGGAGACCCGGATGAAGTTCGACGTGGTGGAGGCGATCGCGAGTTCTTCGGGTGCCGCGTCCGACAGGACGATCATGGTGAGGGGCACGAACAGCATGCCGACCGCGATACCCTGGATGAGTTCGCTGATGACGGTTGCGCTCAGCCCGACTTCGGGGTCGAAGAAGGCGAGCGCATAGGCGCTGGCGTAGATCAGGAAGCAGAAGACGGCGAGCAGGCGCAGGCTGAACAATTTCGTCAACCGGCTCATCATCGCCGCCATCGGGATGGCGGTCGCGGCGAGCGGGACCAGCAGCACGCCGCCCCACCAGCCGTTATAGCCGAGGTCGGTTTCCGACCAGAGCGGCAGGATCGAACTCCAGCCCACGAAGATCGACCAGCCGAGGCAGAGGAGCAGCAGGCCGAAGCCGAAATTGCGCCGGGCGAGGTAGCGCAGTTGAAGCAGCGGCACCGGTTCGAACAATTCCCAGATCACGAACAGCACGAGAAGCACGGCCGCGAGCAGGGCGACGTGGCTGATGAAGACCGAGCGGAACCAGCCGAATTGTTCGCCCTGGTCGAGCACGATCTGCAGGGCGATCAGCCCCGGCCAGAGCAGGATCAGGCCGACGATGTCGAATTTGGGCGGGCGGGAGGTCGGTTTGTCGGCGGGGAGCGAGATCTGGACCAGGGCGACCGCGACGGCGCACATCGGGATCGCGAGCCAGAAGATATCGAGCCATGAGTAGTTGGTCGCGAGCCAGCCGCCAAATGCCGGGCCGAGGAAGAACGGGATCAGCATGATGTTGCTCCAGAGCGCGGTTGCCAGCGTCTGGTGGCGTTTGGGGTAGTTGGTCAGCAGCAGGGTCTGGACCAGCGGGACGAGGATGCCCGCCGAGATCCCCTGGATCGATCGTGCGATCAGCATCAGCATGAGCGATTTGACCACGATCGCCATGAAACAGCTTGCGGCGAGGGTGATCATCGCGAGGATGAACAAGCGTTTGAGGCCGAATTTTTTGGAGAACCACGGCATCAACGCGATGCCGAGCGCCCAGTGGACGAGGAAATACGTGAGGGTCCAGAGGGCATGGTCGCTGCTGGTCGCGAGCGTGCCGGCGACGTAGGGGTAGATGCTCTGAAGCGCACCGCCGGTGAACGAGCCCATGCCGAGGCCGAGGCCAAGGCCGAAGGTCATTGGCACCAGCGCGACTTTGGCGGGTCCTCCGGCGCTGCGCGCTGGTCGGTCGGCGATCGATGAGGCAGACATGCTGGCATAATCGCCGATCACGCGACGCCTGCATAGGCAGGGCCGCATGATCGGTCAGGATATCACTTATGCAGGCGCGACCCCTCGACGGCGCGAATCGTCATGGATGCTGGCCACCGGGGCCGCCTTGGGGACCGCCCTGGGGACCACCATGTCCTTGTGGACCATGACCTTGTGGCCCGTGTCCCTGAGGCCCATGCCCTTGGGGCCCACGCCCCTGCGGGCCGGGTCCTTGCGGTCCGTGTCCCTGGGGTCCGCCCCGGGGTGGTCCACCCTGCGGACCGTGTCCCTGCGGACCGCCATGCTGGAATCCGCCTTGGGGACCGTGCATCGGTCCATGTTGCATGGGGCCATGTTGCATCGGCCCATGCTGCATCGGCCCATGCTGGTAGAAGCCATGCGGACCTGGATGTCCGCCGGGGGGCACGAAGGCCGGACGCCAGTGCGGAATCGGGCCACCCGGACGATAATGCGGCGCACCGGGGTAGCGACCGGGCCGTCCGATCCGCAGACCGGAAAAGAACCTGTCGGGCGGCGGCGGCGGGGGAGCGCCGTAGGGCGGGCGCGGCGGGCGGGGAATGCCGGGCGGCGGCGGCGGCGGCGGCGCATAGTAATACTGGTAATATTGCGAAGGGTAATAATACCACATGATATATTGTGCGTAGAGAGACTGCGAATAGTAGCGGCGGTAGTAGGGCGGCGGTGCCCAGTACCCGACATTGTAGCCCGGGGAGCCGAAACTGAAGTTCAATGAAATGCTCTGAGCCGAGGCCTGCGGCACCGGGCCGGCAATGCCTGCCAGAACGGAGCCCGCGAGCGCGATGCTGCCAAGCCAGATCACGCGGCGCGAAAGACGATTATTGGGCATCGGCGTTATCCTTACGGTTATTCGATCGTTACATGGTCAGCCGGTATCATGGCATCAATGCGGCTGGCGCCAGTCGATTTTGGACGTTTCAGATCGGAAGAGCGTCGT
>JAQTXO010000392.1 GCA_028688765.1 Acidiphilium sp.
GTGACGCGGTTGATCGAGATATCCTCGGGCTCGGTGGCGCTGGGCGGGGTGGATATCACCCGGCAGCGCGGGGCGGCGCTAAGGGCGACCCGGGCCGATTTGCAGATGATTTTTCAGGACCCCTATGCCTCGCTCAATCCGCGCCGCCGGATCAGGGATATCGTGGCCGAGCCGCTGGTGGTGCATCACCGGGGTGATCGGGCGGCGATCCGTGAGACGGTGACGCGGCTGATCGCGGATGTCGGGTTGCGGCCCGAGCATCTGGACCGGTTTCCCCATGAGTTTTCCGGCGGGCAGCGCCAGCGGGTCGGGATTGCGCGGGCGCTGGCGCTGTCGCCCCGGCTGATCGTGGCGGATGAGCCGGTTTCGGCGCTCGATGTTTCGGTGCAGGCGCAGATTATCAATCTGTTGACCGATTTGAAACGGGCGCGGGGGATCGCGCTGCTGTTCATTGCCCATGATCTGGGCGTGGTGCGGCAGATCGCGGACCGGGTGGCGGTGATGTATCTCGGGCGGATCGTCGAGATCGGGGCGACCGAGACGGTGCTGGCGGCACCGGCGCATCCCTATACCGAGGCGTTGATTTCGGCGGTGCCGGTGGCCGATCCGGCGCGGGCCGCGCGGCGCTCGCGGATCGTGCTGGCGGGCGATCCGCCCAGCCCGTCAAACCCGCCGGACGGATGCCCGTTTCATCCGCGTTGCGCCTTTGCGACCGAGATATGCCGGAGCGTACGGCCTGAACTGATGGCGGATGGCGCGGGACGGATGGTGGCGTGCCACCATCCGCGCCAATGAGGGATCAGGATTTCAGGGCGATCGGGCCGTTCATGCCCGGCCAGTTGGAATAGCCGTTGGCGTTGCCGCCGTACCAGTAGGGTTTCGGCGCATCCGCCAGAGGGGCGCCGGTGCGCAGGCGGTCGACCAGATCGGGATTGGCGATGAAGGGGCGGCCGAAGCTGATGAGGTCGGCCTTGCCTTCGGCGATGGTGCTTTCGGCGAGGTCGCGCGTGTAGTTGTTGTTGGCGATATAGGCACCGGTGAAGGCTTTGCGGAAGGCCATGTAGTCGATACCGTCGGGCGCGCGGCTGAGCTGGGTGATGCCTTCGATGTCGTGGATGTAGAGCAGGTTGGATTTGGCGAGTTCGGCGACGTAGGCGCCGTAGGTTGCCATCGGGTTGGAATCGAGCGGGGTTTCGCCGGGCATGGTGGTGCCGGGCGACAGGCGCAGGCCGACGCGGTGGCCGCCGCCCCAGACTTTGGTGACCGCGGCGACGACTTCGAGCGGGAAGCGCAGGCGGTTTTCGAGGGAGCCGCCGTAGCGGTCGGTGCGCTTGTTGGTGCTGTCGCGGATGAACTGGTCGAGCAGGTAGTTGTTGGCGGAATGGATTTCGACGCCGTCGAACCCGGCATCCTTCGCGCATTGGGCGGCGTGGATGTAGTCGGCGACGATGGCGGGGATTTCGTCGGTTTCGAGGGCGCTGGGGGTGACGTGGTCCTTCAGGCCGCCATTGGTGAAGGCCTGGCCCTTGGGAGCGATGGCGGAGGGGGCGACCGGGAGAGCGCCGTTGTGCAGGTCGGGGTGGGAGATGCGGCCGGTGTGCCAGAGCTGGAGGAACATGATGCCGCCATTGGCGTGGACCGCCCTGGTGACGTGCTGCCAGGCTTCGACCTGTTCGGCGGTCCAGATGCCCGGGGTGAGAGCGTAGCCGCGCGCCTGGGCGGAGATGTTGGTCGCTTCCGAGATGATCAGGCCGGCGGTGCCGCGCTGGGCATAGTTCTCGGCGGCGAATTTAGGGGGGATTCCGGCATCGGACGAGCGGCTGCGGGTGAGCGGGGCCATGACGATGCGGTTTTTCAGGGTGAGATCGCCGATGGTGACGGGTTCGAAAAGCGGGGTGCCGGTGGGCGACATGTTCGTATCCATTGCTGCGGTTGGTTCTCGGGAAGATGGGGATTGTTGCGCTGCAAGATAACCCCTGCGGCGGTCAGGCGATGGGTGCGGGGCGCGGCAGCGCGGCGAGAACGGCCATGCCGATCAGCATGGTGGCGGCGGCCATGAACAGGGCGCCGCGGTAGCTTCCGGTCATGGTGGCGATGATGCCGGAGGCGGCGGGGGCGATGATCTGGGCGGCACCGAAGCTGATGGTCAGGCGCGCCATCGCGGTGGCCGGGTTGCTCGGGTAGAGGCGGCCGATGATGCTCAGGGTCATGCTGGTGATGCCGTTGAACGACGCGCCGTAGAGGATCGCGCCGAGGAAGATGCCTTCGGGCCCGGTGGTCAGCGCCGCGAGGACGATGCTGAGGAGGAGCAGGGCGAAGGCAGCGAGCAGGGCGGGTTTGTCGCCGGTGCGGCGTGCGATGCGGTCCCATAGCGGGCAGGCCGGGATCGCGCCGAGGCCGACCGCGACCCAGATGAAGTTGCCGTCGCCGTGCAGAGCGGGGTTGTGGGCCGCGATCGCGACGATGAAGGTGGCGCTGACGACGTAGCCGACGCCCGCGCAGAAATAGGCGATGTTGAACAAGGTGAGCCAGAGCCGGGTGGGGGGATGGTCGGGCATCGCCGCGCGCTGGCCGGCGATGGGGGTGGGCGGTGGCATCCAGAGCCAGGCGGGGATCAGCAGGAGGAGGCCGGTGGCACCGGCGATGATCCATTGATCGGCCCAGTTCAGCGAGCCGGCCATGGCGATGGCGAGCAGGCCTGAGATTGCGATGCCGAGGCCGACGCCGCCGAAATGGATGCCGAGTTCGAGGCGGCGGCCATGCTGGCGCAGCCAGTTCATCACGAGGCCGGAGCTGAGCAGCAGGCCGGCGACGGCGGAGACGCCGGCGGCGAACCGGAGGATGGCCCAGACGATCATGCTGGTGGTGAGCCCCATGCCGGCGGTGCCGATGAGAGCGACGATGAGCAGGGCACGGTAGAGGCGGAATTTGGCGGCGAGGTCGCCCACCGAGGCGGCGAGCAGGGTGCCGGTCATGTAGCCGGCGTAGTTGATGGTGGCGAGCCAGCCGCCGCCCGCGACCGAGAGATGGGCCTGCGACTGCATCAGCGGCAGGAGCGGCGTGTAGAGGAAGCGGGCGAGGCCTAAGGTGAGGACCATGCTGGCGACGCCTGCGGCCATGACTCTGGCGGCTGCGGCGGTTGAGGCGGTCGGGTGGGCGGTGGTCATGATCCTGGAGTTCAGGCGCGGGCGAAGCGCCAGTAGCGGGGGGTGCGGCCGGCGCGGATCGCCTTGGCTTCGTAGCGGGTGGGGCACCAGTCCGCCGGGCGGGTGGATGTGGCCTCCAGCGGGGTGAACAGGGTGGTTTCGGCGAAGACCTGATCGACCCATGACTGGTAGGTGGGATCGTCGCTCGCGATGCGCCATTCGCCGCCCGGTTTCAGGATGCGGGCGAGGTCGGCCAGGGTGGCGGGGTGGACGAAGCGGCGCTTGGCGTGGCGGGCTTTCGGCCAGGGGTCGGGGAACATCAGGTAGGCGCGGGCGATCGAGGCGTCCGGCAGGGAGCGGATCAGGGGACGGGCATCGTCGTCGTGGACGCGGAGGTTGGGCGGGATGGTTTCGACGCCGTTGAGCGGGGCGAGGCGCGAGAGGAGCGAGGCGATCGAGTTGGCGAAGACCTCGCAGGCGATCAGGCCGATTTCGGGGT